>NZ_JASLCE010000067.1 GCF_030146175.1 Flavobacterium sp.
CCGTAAGAAGTGATGTTTTTCACAACTCCTTCTAACACCTGTCCTTTTTCTAACTGACCGATAATTTCTTTTTTCTGTACTTCGATATCTGCTTCGATAAGCGCTTTGTGCGATACAACAACGTTTTTGAATTCGTGGTTAATTTTAACAACTTTGAATTCCATTGTTTTATTCACATACTGATCGTAGTCACGGATTGGTTTCACGTCGATTTGAGAACCTGGTAAGAATGCCTCGATTCCGAATACGTCAACGATCATACCACCTTTAGTTCTACATTTAACGAAACCGTTAACAATTTCACCTGATTCGTTAGCAGCGATAACTCTGTCCCAAGCTTTGATTGTACGTGCTTTTTTGTGAGATAATACTAACTGACCTGATTTGTCTTCACGAACGTCAATCAATACTTCTACTTTGTCACCTACTTTTAAGTTCGGGTTGTAACGGAATTCATTTAATGAAATTACACCCTCAGATTTAGCGTTGATGTCAACGATAGCATCTCTTTCAGTAATTCTTACTACTACTCCTTCTACTACTTCCTCAGCGTCAGTAGAGATAAAAGTTTTTGCTACTAAATCTTCAAATTCTTGTAAGTTTTTTTCGTCAACAGCATCGATACCTTCTTCGAAGTTATGCCAGTTAAAATTCGCTAAAAACTCGTCTTGTGTTTTTGTTTGTTCAGACATGTCTGATAAAAAATTTGTATTCTGTGTTTTCCTGAGTTTCTTAATGCGATCGAAAATAACAGAAGTGTTTTACATAAATTGTTGATACCTAAAGGAAACTCGTCTTCGCCAAAAGGTGTGCAAAGGTAATACTATTTTTTTGATTTACAAAACTTTATTCCGTTCCAAAACAACCGCTTACCATCGTATTTAAAATCTTTTTCTCGGAAACGGATACAAAAAAAACCGGCTTTTCACCGGTTCTTTATTAATGTACTATATTTTCCACGTCTTTCGGATCGTGTTTGTGTTTAAACATCAAGGCGAAAGCAATGGCGATAATCAGTGCGTAGGCTGCAAATGTCAGCCAGATATGATGCCAGTCTTTCATAAAGATTGGATTACTGAAAAGTCCGTCAGCCGAAATTTCTACGCCGTGTCCTTTTACAAATTCATTCATTAATCCGTTGGTTGGTTCCGTTTGCAAATAGGTTGCCAGTTCTGTTGTGTTTGAAAACGATTTGGTAAAATATTTATCAATCGCCCATCCGGATGTAAAACTACCCAATACCGCTCCGAATCCATTGGTCATCATCATAAACAATCCCTGAGCCGACGAACGGTTTTTAGCACTGGTATTGGTTTCCACAAATAGCGATCCCGAAATATTAAAGAAGTCAAATGCCATACCGTAAACGATACACGACATCACAATCATCCACAAACCGGTTACCGGATCACCAAAAGCAAATAATCCAAAACGCAATACCCAGGCCAACATACTGATCAACATTACCTGTTTGATTCCGAATCGTTTTAGGAAAAACGGAATCGCCAAAATAAATAAGGTTTCCGATATCTGCGAAATCGACATGATAATGGTCGAATATTCCACTACAAACGAATTGGCATATTTTGGAAAATGTTTGAATTCATCTAAAAATACATCCCCATACGCATTGGTCAACTGTAAAGCGCCACCCAAAAACATGGAGAAAACAAAGAAAAGCGCCATTTTATAATTGGCAAACAATTTAAACGCTTCCAATCCTAAGGTTTCTGCCAAAGAGGCATTCTCACTAATCAAACGTTGCGGTTTACACTTTGGTAATGTAAAAGCGTATAATCCCAGGATTAATGCTGCAATTCCGGCAATATAAAACTGGTATTCGGTTGCTTTATTTCCGGTAAGATTGGTAATCCACATCGCTACGATAAATCCAATCGTTCCGAAAACACGGATGGGTGGAAAATCTTTTACCACATCATTGCTATTTTGCTTTAAAGCCGTATAGGAAATGGAATTGGATAACGAAATGGTTGGCATGTAAAAACACATCGCCAAAAGCATCACATAAATAAAAGTTGTCGGTGTGGCTACCTGTGGTAACGAAAACAATACTCCGGCGTATAATATGTGTAATATCCCGTATAATCTTTCGGCATTCACCCATCTGTCGGCGATGATACCGGTTAGTGTTGGCATAAATAAAGAAGCAATTCCCATGGTTCCGAAAACCAGACCAAATTGGGTTCCCTCCCAGTTCTTAGTTCCAAACCAATAATTTGCTATGGTGATAAGCCACGCCCCCCAAACAAAGAATTGGAAGAAGTTCATCAGGATAAGACGATTTTTTATAGTCATTATGTGGTGTAATTTTGTGTATTAGATTCGTTTTAATTTTTAAAAAAGCTGGTAAATCTATTAATAAAAACAGGAAATCCAAAATAAAATGCGTTATAAAACGAACCGCATCCTATTCTGGATTTTATTTTTAATTTGATCAGGATCCTTTTTCGGTCGCCAGTTTTAACACTAACGCAAATTGTTCTTCCCGACTTAAATTGGAATTATCTACTTCATACGCATCATTGGCTTTTACCAACGGAGAATCGTCTCTACTCGTATCGATTTTGTCACGTCCCACTACATTTTGCAATACATCCTCATACGTAACCTGTTGCCCTTTACCCGTTAATTCATCAAAACGACGTTGTGCGCGGGTTTCCGGACTGGCGGTCATAAAGATTTTTAATTCGGCTTCCGGAAATACAACCGTTCCGATATCACGTCCATCCATTACAATACCTTTATCGGCACCCATTTTCTGTTGTTGCTCGACCAGTTTTGCGCGTACTTCCGATACCTCAGCAATCCGGCTTACCTGTTGTGAAACTTCCAATGTACGGATTTCGGTTTCCACATTCTGACCGTTTAGGTACATTTCAGCAAATCCCAATTGCGGATTAAACTGAAACTGCAGACTAATTTGCGGTAAAGCGGCAATGAGTTGCTCTTTATCGAAATGGCTATCGGAAATCAATCCCTGTTGCATGGCAAATAAGGTTACCGCGCGGTACATTGCTCCCGTATCCACATAAACATATCCCAGTTCTTTCGCCAGTTGTTTGGCCAGCGTGCTTTTCCCCGTGGATGAGAACCCATCTATTGCTATGGTAATTTTTTTCAAAACGTTTGTATTTTATTGTAAGTTAATTGTAAGTCCAAAAAGACTGGTATTCCCCGCCGAAGTATAGCGTGAATAGGAATAGTCAAATTTTACGGTGTTGAAACGCAATCCGAAACCGGCAGAAATTCCGGCAAAGGTACGTTGATCGGTTATCGAAAGTTCTTCTCCTCTCCTGAAGTTATAACCCAGGCGGAAATTAAGGCTTTTCCCCGGAAATAATTCCGCGCCCAAGATTACGTGGCGCATGGCATTATTTATAAAGGACACTTTTTCTTCCTGTACTTCTCCGTCGATGCTACTTTCGGCCCGGTTCGGATTGGAAAAAGCGATATTCCATTGTTGCAGGTTTTCGAGTGTCAGGTGCCAACGGATGGGCACATTTTCCATTTGCTGCGAAATTCCGGCGATGATTTCCAACGGTAGTTTTTCCTGTAAACCGGCATAGGTCGTAATCTGCGTCCCTACATTTCGCACCGCCAGACCGATGTTAATATCATTGTCTTCGTCTACATAAATAGCACCCAGATCGACCGCGGCTCCAAAAGAGTTATAACTTTCCAGAGTGGATGAGATCAGTTTGGCATTGGCTCCGATATGAATGTCGGTCCACGGAATATTATACGCATACCCGAAGGAAAGGGCGATTTCGCTACCGGTAAAATCGGAAGTCCGGTTTCCGGTTTCATCATATCCTTCAAAAGTACCATAATTTACATAGTTAACGCCGGCATGAAAGGTTTGCACGTGACGATCCCAGGTATAGGCATAGGCCGCCGTACCATAGGTCACTTCTCCGTAGTAACTACCATAGTTAACCGAAAGATGGTTATCCATTTCCACATTAATCGTAGCGGGATTATAAATAGCCTGGTTTACATCGTTGTCATAAATCGTAACGGTTTTCCCTCCCAGCGCTGCCTGACGGGGTGATGTCACTAAATTCAGAAACTGATAGGTATATTTTCCACCAATCTGCCCATAGGATAGAGCTGTCAGGATTAGAAAAAATGAAGTCAGTATTTTTTTTGCCATTGTTTATGGTGGTCGTTTCTGAAATTATATAACGCAAATGCGAAGATATTATTTTTTTATTTACAGTAAAAAATAAAAGACAAAAGGC
>NZ_JASLCE010000144.1 GCF_030146175.1 Flavobacterium sp.
TGGAGCTTCTAAATTAGCAGTAGTTAAAGCTGTTAAAGAATTAACAGGTTTAGGTCTTAAAGAAGCAAAAGATTTAGTAGACGGTGCTCCTTCAAATGTTAAAGAAGGTGTTTCTAAAGACGAGGCTGAAGGTCTTAAAAAATCTTTAGAAGAGGCTGGAGCAGTAGTTGAGCTTAAATAAGCTAAGCTTACTCTAAAAAGCTAGGTTTAGGCCTTGAGAAAAAATCTCAAAGGCCTAAACCATTTTGCGTATAATAAAATTATGGTATCTTCTAGTGTACAATAATTTGAAATGCAACCCCTTTTAATCGGTACGAAGAAAGAAAATGAAATATAACTTTCTGTTCATTTTCAGAGATGTATCGGTTTAAAAAAGAAAGTACAATTACTCTGTGTATTTACACAAAATTACTTTTTTTTAATCAAAATTTTGTCCATTGATGTTAACAAATCAGACTGAAAGATTAAATTTCGCCTCGACGAAAAACATCCCTGATTATCCGGATTTCCTAGATATTCAGGTAAAATCTTTTAAAGATTTCTTCCAATTGGAAACCAAATCTGACGAAAGAGGTAACGAAGGTCTATATAATACCTTCATGGAAAACTTCCCAATTACAGATACAAGAAATCAATTTGTATTGGAATTCCTTGATTACTTTGTTGATCCGCCACGTTATACTATTGAAGAGTGTATCGATAGAGGATTAACCTACAGTGTGCCGTTAAAAGCACGTTTAAAATTGTATTGTACCGATCCGGAACACGAAGACTTCGAAACGATAGTTCAGGATGTGTATTTAGGTACAATCCCATACATGACACCAAGCGGAACTTTCGTAATCAACGGAGCCGAGCGTGTTGTTGTTTCTCAGTTACACCGTTCACCGGGTGTGTTTTTCGGACAATCTTTCCATGCGAATGGAACAAAATTATACTCTGCCAGAGTAATTCCTTTTAAAGGATCTTGGATTGAATTTGCTACCGATATCAACAGCGTTATGTATGCTTATATCGATAGAAAGAAAAAATTACCAGTAACTACTCTTTTCCGTGCTATCGGATTTGAAAGAGATAAAGATATCTTGGAAATCTTTGACCTTGCTGAAGAAATCAAAGTTTCTAAAACCGGTCTTAAAAAATATATCGGTCGTCGTTTGGCTGCACGTGTTTTAAATACATGGCATGAAGACTTCGTAGATGAGGATACGGGAGAAGTAGTATCGATTGAGCGTAACGAAATTATCCTGGATCGTGATACGATTTTGGATAAAGACAATGTAGAGGAAATTATCGATGCTAACGTAAAAGCCATCTTGTTACACAAAGAAGATAACAACCAGGCGGATTACGCGATTATCCACAATACCTTACAAAAAGACCCTACCAACTCTGAAAAAGAAGCCGTAGAGCACATTTACCGTCAGTTGCGTAACGCAGAACCGCCTGATGAGGAAACCGCTCGTGGTATTATCGATAAATTATTCTTCTCAGATCAACGTTATAACTTAGGTGAAGTTGGTCGTTACAGAATGAATAAAAAATTAGGTTTGGATATCCCAATGGAAAAACAAGTGTTGACCAAAGAGGATATCATTACAATCGTAAAATATCTGATCGAATTGATCAACTCTAAAGCTGAGATTGATGATATCGACCACTTATCAAACCGTCGTGTACGTACTGTTGGTGAACAATTGTCGGCACAATTTGGTGTAGGTTTAGCTCGTATGGCCAGAACCATCCGCGAAAGAATGAACGTTAGAGATAACGAGGTGTTTACACCAATCGATTTGATTAATGCCAAAACATTATCATCGGTGATCAACTCTTTCTTCGGAACCAACCAGTTATCGCAGTTTATGGACCAAACGAATCCATTGGCTGAGATCACACACAAAAGAAGATTGTCTGCACTTGGACCTGGAGGTCTTTCGAGAGAGAGAGCCGGTTTCGAGGTACGTGACGTTCACTATACGCACTACGGACGTTTATGTCCGATTGAAACACCGGAGGGACCAAACATTGGTTTGATTTCATCTCTTGGAGTTTATGCGAAAGTAAATGGAATGGGATTCATCGAAACACCATACCGTAAAGTAGAAAACGGTAAAGTGAATCTGGTTGAAACACCAATCTATTTAAGCGCAGAAGAAGAAGAAGGTAAGATGATCGCGCAGGCGAATATCGAAATGGACGAGAACGGAACGATCACTGCCGACAGAGTTATTGCTCGTGAAGAAGGTGACTTCCCGGTTGTTGAGCCAAACGTTGTTCACTATACTGACGTAGCACCGAACCAGATTGCATCGATTTCAGCATCGTTAATTCCATTCTTGGAACACGATGATGCGAACCGTGCGTTGATGGGATCGAACATGATGCGACAGGCAGTTCCTTTATTACGACCAGAAGCACCAATTGTTGGTACCGGATTAGAGCGTCAGGTGGCGTCTGATTCCCGAGTATTGATTAATGCGGAAGGAAGCGGAACTGTTGAGTACGTTGATGCGAACATGATTACCATTAAATACGACAGAACCGATGCGGAAAGAGCGGTTAGCTTCGATCCGGACGAGAAAACGTATCAGTTAATTAAATTTAGAAAAACCAACCAGAGTACGTCAATCAACCTAAAACCAATCGTAAGAAAAGGTGATAGAGTTGCAAAAGGACAAGTACTTTGTGAAGGATATGCAACGCAAAACGGAGAGCTTGCTTTAGGACGTAACCTACAAGTAGCGTTTATGCCTTGGAAAGGGTATAACTTCGAGGATGCGATTGTAATTTCCGAAAAAGTAGTTCGCGACGATATCTTTACGTCAATCCACGTGGATGACTATTCATTGGAAGTGCGTGATACGAAATTGGGTAACGAAGAGTTAACCAACGATATCCCGAACGTAAGTGAGGAAGCGACTAAAGATTTGGATGAAAACGGTATGATCAGAATCGGAGCCGAGGTTAAACCTGGTGACATCCTGATCGGTAAAATCACACCAAAAGGAGAATCCGATCCAACTCCGGAAGAGAAACTTTTACGTGCAATCTTTGGAGACAAAGCGGGTGATGTAAAAGATGCTTCATTAAAAGCGTCACCATCATTACACGGTGTGGTATTAGACAAAAAATTATTCGCAAGAGCGGTAAAAGATAAACGCAAACGTTCTAAAGACAAAGACGATTTAGCACTATTGGAAACCCAATTTGAAGTGAAATTCAATGAATTGAAAGACAGATTGGTAGAAAAATTGTTCGACATCGTTAATGGAAAAACATCTCAGGGTGTAATGAACGATTTAGGTGAAGAAGTATTACCAAAAGGTAAAAAATTCTCACAGAAAATGTTGTATGCAGTTGAAGATTTCGCACACTTAACAAAAGGTCAGTGGACTACAGACGATGAAACCAATGCCATGGTGAACGACTTGATCCACAACTATAAAATTAAGTTAAACGACCTTCAGGGTGCTTTGAGAAGAGAGAAATTCACCATCACTGTTGGAGATGAATTACCATCCGGAATTTTAAAACTGGCTAAAGTTTACATCGCTAAGAAACGTAAACTGAAAGTGGGTGATAAAATGGCGGGACGTCACGGTAACAAAGGTATTGTTGCTAAGATCGTTCGTCAGGAGGATATGCCATTCCTTGAAGACGGAACACCGGTTGATATCGTATTGAATCCACTAGGGGTACCTTCCCGTATGAACATCGGTCAGATTTATGAGACCGTATTAGGATGGGCAGGACAAAAACTAGGTAAGAAATTTGCAACGCCAATTTTCGACGGAGCTTCTTTGGATGAAATCAATGCCTTAACAGACGAAGCGGGAATCCCAAGATTCGGACATACATACCTGTATGACGGAGGAACAGGAGAACGTTTCCACCAGCCGGCAACGGTAGGTATTATCTACATGTTGAAATTAGGACACATGGTTGATGATAAAATGCACGCACGTTCTATCGGTCCGTACTCATTGATTACGCAACAGCCTCTTGGAGGTAAAGCGCAATTCGGAGGTCAGCGTTTCGGAGAGATGGAGGTTTGGGCACTTGAAGCTTACGGTGCTTCCAGCACATTGAGAGAAATATTGACTGTTAAATCGGATGACGTTATTGGTAGAGCGAAAACTTACGAAGCTATCGTTAAGGGAGAAACTATGCCGGAACCAGGATTACCAGAATCATTCAATGTATTAATGCATGAATTGAAAGGTCTTGGATTAGACATCAGATTAGAAGAATAAATTTACACGGGAGTAGTCTTCGGATTACTCCCTTTTATAGCGTTTTAAATAAATCGATAGTATTCATATCATGACGAGATTAAAAGATAAAAATACCGTTAAAAGATTTAACAAAATTTCGATAGGTCTTGCTTCTCCGGAATCTATTTTGGCAGAATCAAGAGGTGAGGTTTTAAAACCGGAAACCATCAACTATCGTACCCATAAACCAGAGCGTGATGGTCTTTTCTGCGAGCGAATTTTCGGTCCGGTAAAAGACTTCGAATGTGCCTGCGGAAAATACAAAAGAATCCGTTATAAAGGAATCGTTTGTGACCGTTGTGGAGTTGAAGTTACTGAGAAAAAAGTACGTAGAGACAGAGTAGGACACATTAACCTGGTAGTGCCAATCGCACACATCTGGTATTTCCGTTCCCTTCCGAATAAAATCGGTTATATCCTTGGATTACCATCCAAAAAACTGGATATGATTATTTACTACGAAAGATACGTAGTAATTCAGCCGGGTATTGCAAAAGGACCAGACGGAGAAACATTAAAGACCCTGGATTTCTTAACGGAAGAAGAATACCTGAACATTCAGGATAGTCTTCCAATGGAAAACCAATATTTAGACGATACCGATCCGAACAAATTCATTGCTAAAATGGGTGCGGAATGTATCATGGACTTATTAGCGCGTATTGACCTGGATTCGTTATCCTACGATCTACGTCACGCGGCGAATAACGAAACGTCTAAACAACGTAAAACGGAAGCCTTAAAACGACTACAGGTAGTAGAATCGTTCCGTGAAGCGAACAACAACCGCGAAAACCGTCCGGAATGGATGATTTTAAAAGTAATCCCGGTTATCCCGCCAGAATTACGTCCGTTGGTGCCGCTTGATGGTGGACGTTTTGCAACATCCGATTTGAACGACCTTTACAGACGAGTAATCATCCGTAACAACCGTTTAAAACGATTAATGGAAATCAAAGCACCGGAAGTGATTTTGAGAAACGAAAAACGTATGCTACAGGAATCGGTAGACTCGTTATTCGATAACACCAGAAAAGCTTCTGCTGTAAAAACAGAATCAAACAGACCATTGAAATCCCTATCGGATTCCTTAAAAGGAAAACAAGGGCGTTTCCGTCAGAACTTATTAGGTAAACGTGTGGATTATTCAGCGCGTTCGGTAATTGTTGTTGGACCGGAAATGAAATTATTCGAATGTGGTCTTCCAAAAGATATGGCTGCCGAGCTGTACAAACCATTCGTTATTCGTAAGTTAATCGAAAGAGGAATCGTTAAAACGGTAAAATCAGCTAAGAAAATTATCGACAAAAAAGAGCCGGTAGTATGGGATATCCTTGAAAACGTAATTAAAGGTCACCCGGTATTACTAAACCGTGCTCCTACGTTGCACCGTTTGGGTATCCAGGCGTTCCAGCCAAAACTAATCGAAGGTAAAGCGATCCAGTTACACCCGTTAGTGTGTACGGCGTTTAATGCCGATTTCGATGGTGACCAGATGGCGGTTCACTTACCGCTTGGACCGGAGGCTATTTTGGAAGCACAATTATTAATGTTGGCTTCTCACAATATCCTTAACCCGGCGAACGGAGCTCCGATTACGGTACCTTCTCAAGACATGGTTTTGGGTCTGTACTACATGACCAAAGAACGTTTGTCTACGGAAACGCACAAAATCTTAGGAGAAGGATTAACTTTCTATTCTGCCGAAGAGGTAAACATCGCGTTAAACGAAGGAAAACTGGAATTGAATGCCCGTGTTAAAATCCGTGCAAAAGATTTTAACGAAAACGGAGAATTAGTATACAAAATCATCCAGACCACTGCCGGAAGAGTATTATTTAACGAAGTAGTACCGGAAGCTGCTGGATATATCAATGAAGTATTAACTAAGAAAAGCTTACGTGATATTATCGGTAAGATTTTAAGTGTTACCGATGTACCTACAACGGCTGCCTTCTTGGATAATATGAAAGATATGGGATACCGATTCGCTTTCAAAGGAGGATTATCCTTCTCTTTGGGAGATATCAAAATCCCGGATCAAAAACAAGATTTGATCGCCGATGCAAACAGTCAGGTTGAAGGAATTTCCATGAACTATAACATGGGTCTTATCACCAATAACGAACGTTACAATCAGGTAATTGACGTGTGGACTTCAACGAATGCATTATTAACGGAGTTAGCGATGAAAAACATTAGAGAAGACCAGCAAGGATTCAACTCGGTGTATATGATGCTTGACTCTGGGGCGAGGGGATCGAAAGAGCAGATCCGTCAGTTAACCGGTATGCGTGGATTGATGGCGAAGCCTAAAAAATCGACTGCTGGTGGTGGTGAGATTATCGAAAACCCGATCTTATCGAACTTTAAAGAAGGTCTTTCGATCTTAGAATACTTTATCTCGACGCACGGTGCCCGTAAAGGTCTTGCGGATACGGCTCTTAAAACGGCCGATGCCGGATACCTAACCAGAAGGTTACACGACGTATCTCAGGATGTAATCGTGAACTCTGTGGATTGTGGTACATTACGTGGTGTTGAAGTATCGGCATTGAAAAAGAATGAAGAGATCGTTGAAACATTAGGAGAAAGAATCTTAGGTCGTGTAGCGTTACAGGATGTAATCAACCCGCTAACAAGCGAAGTATTGGTTGCAGCGGGTGAAGAAATCACCGAAGCTATCGTAAAAGCGATCGATGCGTCTCCAGTTGAAAAAGTAGATGTTCGTTCACCATTAACGTGTGAAGCCGGAAAAGGAATCTGTGCAAAATGTTACGGACGTAACTTGGCTACCGGAAAAATGACTCAAAGAGGTGAAGCTGTCGGAGTAATTGCAGCACAATCGATTGGGGAACCGGGAACACAGTTAACACTACGTACGTTCCACGTGGGAGGTACCGCAGGTAACATCTCTGAAGAATCAAGCATTATCACGAAATTCCGCGGAAGATTAGAGATCGAAGATTTAAAAACCGTTAAAGGTGAAGACAACGAAGGTAACACTACCGATATCGTAATTTCACGTTCAACCGAGTTGAAATTGATCGACGAAACAACCGGAATCGTATTGAATACACACAATATCCCTTACGGATCTAGCATCTTTGTAAAAGACGGTGATATTGTGGATAAAGGAACAACCATCTGTAAATGGGATCCATATAACGGGGTAATTATTTCTGAATTTACCGGTAAGGTAGCTTACGAAGATATCGAGCAAGGACAAACGTTCATGGTTGAAATCGATGAGCAAACCGGATTCCAGGAAAAAGTAATCTCTGAGGGAAGAAATAAAAAATTAATCCCTACTTTATTGATCTACGGAAAAGATGGTGAATTGATCCGTTCGTACAACTTACCGGTGGGTGCCCACCTTATGGTTGATGACGGTGAGAAAATTAAAGCCGGTAAAATTTTAGTAAAAATCCCACGTCGTTCGTCTAAAGCGGGTGATATCACGGGAGGTTTACCAAGAATTACCGAGTTATTAGAAGCACGTAACCCATCGAACCCGGCTGTAGTTTCTGAAATCGACGGAGTAGTATCTTTTGGAAAAATCAAAAGAGGTAACCGTGAGATCGTGGTTGAGTCGAAGTTCGGTGAGATTAAAAAATACCTTGTAAAACTTTCCAACCAGATTCTGGTTCAGGAGAACGATTACGTAAGAGCGGGTATGCCATTATCAGACGGAGCGATTACTCCGGATGATATCTTAAGAATCCAGGGACCATCTGCTGTACAACAGTACTTGGTAAATGAGATTCAGGAAGTATACCGTTTACAAGGGGTAAAAATTAACGACAAGCACTTTGAGGTTGTAATCCGTCAGATGATGCGTAAAGTACAGATTCAGGATCCGGGAGATACCCTTTTCTTAGAAGATCAGTTGGCTCACACCAGCGACTTTATCGTAGAAAACGACAAATTATACGGAATGAAAGTGGTAGAAGATGCAGGAGATTCCGATAGCCTGAAAGCAGGACAAATCGTATCGCCAAGAGAATTGAGAGACGAAAACTCAATCCTGAAACGAAACGACAGAAACCTGGTAGTAGCAAGAGACGTAGTTCCGGCAACGGCAACTCCGATTCTTCAGGGTATTACAAGAGCATCGTTACAAACGAAGTCGTTTATCTCGGCTGCATCGTTCCAGGAAACAACAAAAGTATTGAACGAAGCTGCAGTAGCTGGAAAAGTGGACGGATTGGAAGGACTAAAAGAAAACGTTATCGTAGGACACAGAATCCCTGCCGGAACCGGTATGAGAGATTACGATAACATCATCGTAGGTTCTAAAGAGGAGTTCAACGAATTAATGGCTGCTAAAGAAGAATTTAATTACTAAGCATCATGAGTGAGAATAAGCAACAAGGTCAAATCAACATTGAGTTGGACGAGCAAACGGCAGATGGGATTTATTCCAATCTGGCGATCATCAACCACTCGAATACCGAATTTGTAATTGATTATATCAATATCATGCCGGGTGTGCCAAAAGCGAAAGTAAAATCCAGAATTATACTAACGCCACAACACGCCAAGCGTTTATTGGGAGCTTTAGCCGAAAATATCAATCGGTTTGAAGCTGCTCACGGTGAAATAAAAGAAGCAGAAATGCCTTCTATTCCATTAAATTTCGGGCCAACTGGCCAAGCATAATAGAAAGCCTCTCAATTTTGAGAGGCTTTTTTTTGAGTAAAATTTACACCTGTCAGGTTTTTAAAACCTGACAGGTGTTCTTGTTTAAATTGGTTTTTATTGCAAAATGCATTGTTTTTAGATTGACGTGATTTTAAATAATCAGGTATTATCATATTTTTATCAGAATGCAGTCACAAAAAGAACAACTTTTTAAAACAATACAAACTTTTTATAAACGAATTGTGAAAAATAAAAATTAATAAATCTTATTTGTGATATACTTTGTTAAGTGTTAATATTGTTATAAAATGTTTAAAAATTTAGTAATTTCACTTACTAAATCATTTTGTATGAATAAAAAATACTATTCATTAGGCAACGAATCCAATTCATTGTTTAATCAAAAAGGAAACCGTGATAATTCACGGCTTAAGAACATTCGACAGCAGGTCTGTTTAATGTTCTTTTTGTTTTTAGCTACGTTTGTAGGCCATGCACAGGTTACTACAAATGGGGGCTCGGGACTAAATCCTACCTATCCGTCATTAGCATCGGCTATAACGGCATTAAACGGAGCGACAATCACAAGTCCGGTAACCATTACGTTAACCGGTAATGAAACCGCACCGGCCGGAGGATATGTAATTACTGCCGAAGGTACTTCGACCAATGTAATCACCATTGCAGGAAGTACCAGTACCATTACGGCACCCACGCCACAAACATCCGGAGCGTTAAATGATGCCATTTTTAAATTGGTAGGAGCCGACTGGGTTACGATTCAGGGTTTCACCATGACAGAAAACGCGGCGAATACGACAACGGCAGCCGGTACGAACAACATGACCGAATGGGGAGTAGCATTACTTTATGCTTCTGCAACAAACGGAGCACAAAATAATACCATTCAGAACAATACGATCAGTTTAAATCGTACCTATCAGAATACATTTGGAATTTATAGTAACTCGACACACTCGGCTACAGCTGTGACTACTTCGACTACGGCTACCGGAGCAAACGGAGGAAATCACAATTTAAAAGTCTATACCAACGATATCAGTAATGTGAACATTGGAATCGTGGTAATTGGACCTACGGCCTCCGCCGACAATAACCAGGGGCTGGATATTGGAGGAACAACAACAGCCACAGGAAACAGCATCACGAATTTCGGAACAACCGGAACTTTTTCAGGTTATGCCAACGTATCGGGTTCTGTAAACGGCGTTTTAGTGCGTAATACCAAAAACTTTAATATTTCGCACAATACCATTACCAGTTCTAACGGTGGTGTAACGGTAGGAACATTGCGAGGAATCTATGTGACGGCATTTACAAATGTACCAACCGGAACTATTGTAAATGAAATCAATGCCAACACCTTTTCCCTTAGAAGTGGTTTGGCTGCTGGAGCAATATTTGGGATTTTAAACGAAGGATCAACCGTAAGTGCGACTTCGACTTTAAATATTAATAATAACGATTTCAATACTTTTGGACACACGGTAACCGCATCTGGAGCGATTACGCTTATTAGTAATGTAGCGGCAACGCTTAATACAAATATTAACGGAAATACATTTACGAATCTTAATGTAAATACAACCGGAAGTTTCACATTTATCACGAATAGTGTGACGCACCCGGCCAACGCTGTAACCAACGTAAACAACAATGCTATTGTAACAGCATTTGCTAAAACCGGAGCAGGCGGAACCGTTTATTTTTACGATTCATTCGGAAGTACATTAAGCGGAACGGAAACCAATAGCGGGAACAATTTCTCGAACGTAACCCTAACCGGAGCAACTACTTTAGGAGGATTCCGTAGCGCCGATGGTGGAACAGCCAGTTATCCTGGAAAAACAGTAACCAATAACACATTTAATAACATTACTACCGGAAACGCAGCAATAGCTATTTTAAATGTGGGATACAGTTTAACAGGCGGAACAAATAACGTATCCGGAAACGTGATCAGCAATATCACCGGAGCCAACTCGATTGTTGGAATTACTTCTGCCGCCGGAGATCATAATTTCTCAAATAATACTATTTCGGGATTAACAACAACCGGAGGTAATACCGTGAGTGCGATAGCAATTACCGGAGGTACATTACAAAATGTATCTAAAAATAAAATTTATAACATCGAAGCCAATAATGCATCGGGAGTTGTAAACGGAATTTTAGTAAGTGGTAGTACAACAACAAACCTGTTTAATAATATTATTGGCGATTTAAGAACACCGATTTCAAATGCAGCCAACCCATTAGTGGGTATTAATATTACAGGTGGAACAACGGTAAATGTCAATTACAATACTGTACGATTAAATGCAACCAGTACCGGAGCATCATTTGGATCGAGTGCGATTTCCGTATCGACAACACCAACTGTGTCATTGCGCAACAACATCTTTGTAAACCAGTCAACACCTAATGGAACGGCATTGGCAGTGGCTTTCAGAAGATCGGGAACTTCATTGACAACCTATGATGCGGTATCGAATAACAACCTGTATTTTGGGCCGACATTATTTGCTGATGGAACCAATACCGATACCGTATTGGCAACCTTAAAAACCAGAATGGGTACACGTGATAGTGCTTCGATATCTGAAAATCCAACATGGACTTCTACTACAGGAACGAATGCAGGCTTCTTACATATCAATACAACGGTAGCCACTCAGATTGAAAACGGAGGAACACCGGTTGTTGGAATCACAGACGATTTCGACGGAGATGTTCGTAGTACTACTACACCGGATATTGGAGCCGATGAGTTTGCGGGAGTTCCTATGGATCTTACGCCACCGGTAATTGTACATACCACTTTAGCAAACGTTTGTGCCGTTGGAACCAGAAATATCACGGCAACGATTACGGATGCCAGTGGAGTACCTACATCAGGAGCCGGACTACCGGTAGCTTACTGGAGAATTAATACCGGAGCGTATACAGCTGCCATAGCTACGAGTTTAGGAGCCGGACAATATCAGTTTGCAGTTGGAACCGGAGCAGCCATAGGCGATACGGTAAGTTATTATTTCGTAGCTCAGGATAATGCCGGTACACCAAATATCGCTGCATTACCAGCACCGGGAGCGGCTACATTTACGATTAACCCGCCAGCAGCCGGTACACCGCCAACAACACCATTCTCTTATAGTCTGACAGCACCGTTAAACGGAGTATACACAGTAGGGACAGGTGGTGCTTATCCAACAATTACGGCAGCTGTTGCCGATTATAATACACGATGTTTATCAGGACCGGTTACATTCTCTTTAACCGATGCAACCTATACCGGAGAAACCTTCCCAATCACAATCAATACCAATGCCGATGCCAGTGCTATCAATAGGTTGACAATTGTACCGGCTACGGGAGTGACACCAACGATCTCAGGATCGAATGCCACGACAATCTTTAAACTTTTTGGAGCAGATTATGTGACTTTCGACGGAAGTAATAACGGAACAACAACACGTGATTTAACGATTACCAACACCAATTCTGGAGGTGTAATCGTATGGGTTGCTTCGGTAGATGCAACTAATGGAGCAACGAATTCGATTTTCCGAAATATAAAATTCGTAGGAAATGCACCAACAACAACTGTAGCCGGTTTGGTAGTGAGTGGATCTACTTTAGGAGCCGCAGCAGAATCGCCAAATACAGGCTTTACATCGATCAATAATACCTTTAACAAAATGCAGAATGGAATCTTTGCTATTGGAAATGCTACAACTCCGGATCAGGGATTTGTAATTTCCAATAACGTATTTGGTTCGACTACTGCAGTTGATAAACTTGGATTCCGAGGTCTTGCAGTACAAAATGCACAGGCATTTGTGATTTCCGGTAACGATATCAAAGGAGTTACTACCACAACAACGAGTACTTCTTCCGGTATTTTAGTAGGAGGAGTTGCGATAAACGGAAATGTATTTAACAATAAAATTGCCGATGTTAAGAATACGAATACAACCGGATATGGTAGTAATGGTATTTATTTGAACTCCAATAGTGTGATAGCGGCCATCAACGTATATAACAACTTTATCAGCGATGTAGCGAGTTACGGATATTCAGCCGGAGGAGCCGTTGCAGATAATGGTTATGGTATTATTGTGGGGCAGGGAGCAGGATATAACATTTACCACAACACGGTAGCGATGAATAGCAACCAAACCGTAAGTGGAAGACCGGCAGCGATAAACATTACTACAGGTGTAACCTTACCGGGTGCGATCAACCTGAGAAATAATATTTTTGCCAACTCGCAAACACAAACCGGAGCGCGTTATGCGATCTATTCGGAAGCAGCCAATACCGTTTTTGCGGCAATCGATTATAACAATTATTCGACAACAGGAACCAATTTAGCCTATATTGGATCGGACAGAGCCGATTTAGCAGCATTGGTAACTGGTTTTGGTGGAAATGTGAATTCGAAAAACGTAGTGCCGGTATTTACATCGACAACCGACTTACATTTGGTTCCGGCATCGAATATTTACCTGGATAACACAGGAACACCAATTGCAACGGTAACAACCGATATCGACGGCGATACACGAAGCCTGACTACTCCTGATGTGGGAGCCGATGAGTTTACTTCTCCGGTTTGTACGACAGCGGTTGGAGGAACTGCGACGGCTACGGTGAGCACAATGTGTGCTTCCGGAACAACAACGATTCAGGTAACCGGATATTCAACAGGAGAAACAACAACCTATCAGTGGCAATCGTCTTCCGATTTAGCTTTTACAGCACCGGTAAACGAAGGAACGGCTTCGGCAACGTATGCTGATTTGACAACCGGAACAATTACACAGACCACATACTACCGTTTGGTCGTAACCTGTGCAGCATTGGGATTACCGAGTTTTTCCAGCGTAGCGACAGTAACGGTAAACGTAACAGCATTACCAACAGCTACGGCACAATCGTTCTGTAGTGGTGCGACAGTAGCCAACCTTGTTGCTACGGGAACCGGAATTCAGTGGTATGATCAATCAACAGGAGGAACGGCTTTAGCAACTACGGTTGTTTTGGCATCAGGACCTTATTTTGTAACACAAACCATCGCAGGATGTGAAAGTGCCCGATTACAGGTAGATGTTATTGTAAATGTAACAGCACAACCAACAGCAG
>NZ_JASLCE010000088.1 GCF_030146175.1 Flavobacterium sp.
GCTAATAAAGCCATCAAGAAGGATGAAGATCTTGTAAAATCTGTAGATCGATTACGATAAACCTATCATCTTAGTTTATTAGTGCGTTAAAAAACCGGATCAGTTTTGATCCGGTTTTTTTATTTTAACGACAAACCAATCATCGTTTATTTTATTCCTTTTATCGTTTATTCACAATATCATCCTTAATTAATTGAATTAAAAATAAAAATATAACACAATTAATATTAAATTTGATTAAAAATAACAGCAATGAATGATAAAATACGTATTCACCTTGCCGATGACCACCTGGTGCTAATCGAAGGAATTCTTGCTGTATTAAAAACAAACAAGAATTTTGAGGTCGTTGGCTATTCCCTTAACGGAAGCGAATTATTGGATAAAATCTATACCCAGTCGGTAGATGTTCTGGTTATCGACATTAACATGCCATGCAAAGACGGTATCGAAGTCTTAAAAGAGTTTGCTCAGAAAGGATTTCCCTGTCATGTGATTGTTTTGTCGAGTTATGACGATGTAAAACTAATCAAAGAAGTAATCCAATTGGGCGCCAAAGGCTATCTCACCAAACAATGCGCCAGCGAAAATATCGTGGATGCCATTACTTGTGTCAGCAAAGGCGAAGAATATTATTCCAAAGCCATACGGGAAAAAATATTCCTGTCATTTACCGGAATCGGAAACGATAAATCGATCGACAACAGCGATCTGTTACTCTTAATAACCGACCGGGAACTTGAAATCTTAAAACTAATTTCCAAAGAATACAGCGGTAAAGAAATCAGCGAAGTGCTTTTTATCAGTACCAATACCGTTGAAACCCACCGTAAAAACCTAATCAAAAAATTAAACGTAAAAAATACCATAGGACTTGTAAAATTTGCTATACGTAACAATCTGATTAACCAATAAATCTACATCACTATGGCCTTACTAAAAAAACATGAAGTGCGTGACAATGGAAACAATTCGTTTGATCTGTTGATCACTTTCCCGGACAATTGCAGCTATACCTACTATTTTGATAGCGCAACATCCAAAAATCATATCGATATCATCCTGAGTATGGCTCAAAAGCCATCACCCAACTTCATTACCCGTAATGAAACGATTATACCGTATAATGATCAATTAAAAATCGACGTAACCCAAACGGAAGACGGTGTTACCGCCACCAAACCTAAAATTGTAATCGAGATCTGATATTGAAAAATAGTATCGTATTTTTTATTCTCCTGTATAGTGGCACTTTTTGGGGGCAAATCCCAACCGGTAGCGACTCGACCGATTATTATCTGGAGCGTCATCAGGAACTAAAAGCATTGCGATACCTGCAACGGGAATCGGAGCTATTATACCGCGATAAAAATTATACCGAATTATGTCATAAAAGCATTCATAAAGCGCAGATATACACCCGCCTGAAAGATTATTCCAAGGCAACAACAATACTATTTAACGCGCTTCAGATTGCCGAAAAAGAACAGCTTAACCTACAGGAAGCCATCATTTTAAAACATATCGGAATTTGTTTCGAACAAACTAAAAACATCAAACAAGCGGTATATTACCTCCGAAAAAGCGAAAAAAGTGCCTATGCGCAGGAAAACGATACGTTATCGGCCTGGGCGCAACAAGGTCTTTTTAAAATTTTTGCCGAAAAAAACAATCTGGACAGCGCTCGTTTTTATATGAAGCGCATTTTGCATATTGCCAAAAACAACGGTACCAATCATCAGAAATATATTGGCTACAGCAACTATGCCGCCTATTATCTTAAAACAAAAGAATACGAAAAAGCCAAAAAATACCTGGACACCACGTTACTATACGCCGAGGCTTCGCAAAATTTAAACAGTCTAAACAATACCCGCAACAATATCGCCTATTATTATCTGGAAGTTGAAAAGAATTACAAAAAAGCCGAAAACCTGTTTTTAGAAATTCTGGCGTCAAAACCAAACGATACCACTTCCCTGTCGACTTCCGATACGTATCTGAACCTGTCGTATATCTACGAAAAAATGAACGACTTTCAGAAGGCGAATATTTATCTGAATAAATACATCGACAACACGGATGCGTTGTTTAATGAAAGAGTGAGTTCAGAATTACGGGATACGGAAACAAAATACAAGATTTACAAAATTGAAGACACCTACAAAACCAAAGAGCAGCTGCTAAAAGACAAAGAAGCCCGCAACAAAAAGCTGCTGTATATTTTTATTACGTTGTTTGCCTTTTGTAGCATTCTCTTCTATTTCTTTTACCAGAATATGCGTTTGAAACAAAAAAATAAACTCAAAGATGTGAACAATAAAATCCAGCAAAATATTATCAATGCAACGATCGACGGACAGGAGTTCGAACGAAAACGAATTGCCGGGATTCTCCACGACAGCATCAGCGCCTTGCTATCGTCGGCCAGTTTGCATTTAATGGCCTACGAAACCAATCATCTGGACGAATCATCGCCTGAGCTTATCAAAACCAAAGCCATCATTAAAGAAGCACACGATAAAATCCGTGATCTGTCGCATACACTGATTCCGCCGGTACTCGAAAAACTCGGTCTTTTGTCGGCTTTACAGGATTTATGCGAGAAAAATTCCAACACCCTTATCCAGTTTGAATTCACCAATCATATCGCTAAAGACATCCGGTATAACAGTGAATTTGAAATGAAGATGTATTTTATCGTAGCCGAATTACTCAACAACATCATCAAACACAGTCAGGCGTCAAAAGCTTTTATTTCGGTCGAACAAAACAACAACCAGCTTTTTATCAATGTGGAAGACAACGGTGCTGGTTTTGACACCAAAAAAACCGAACACAAAGAAGGTTTCGGACTAACGCAGATCAAAGCCCGGATAAGAAGTATGAAAGGAAGCATCACGATTAATTCCAAACCGAATACCGGAACGCTAATCTATATAAAAGTGGAACTTCCGGATTAAATCAGCCTCTTTTCCCGATTTCGATTACTTCCAATTTCTGAATTTTATCGCCATCGATTTCAAACCGCAACATCGTACGCATCTGGTGAAATCCATGCGTACCGGCCGCACCGGGATTCATATGCAACAAATTCAGTTCCTTATCGAATTGTACTTTTAAAATATGCGAGTGTCCGCAAATAAATAATTTCGGCGGATTGTTTTTGATTTCCGTACGGATCGCCGGATTGTATTTTCCCGGATAACCGCCAATATGCGTGATCCAAACATCCACACCTTCACAGAAAAAACGATTGTGTAACGGAAACTCCAACCGGGCTTTTCCATCATCAATATTTCCATAAACGGCACGCAACGGTTTGCGTTCTTTTATCGCATCGGCAACGGATAAATCGCCGATATCGCCGGCATGCCAGACTTCATCGGCCTGGTCTACATATTTTAAAATGGTCGCATCCATATGGCTGTGCGTATCCGAAAGCAGTAAAATCTTTTTCACAACGAGTCTTTTTTAGCGTGGCACGTACTTCTAGTAATTCCCACAAAAATAATCATACTTAACCGTGTTTTAACTTAAAATTATGGTATTTTCAAATTTGTCAGTTCTCGAATTCCCGTATCTTTGTTCTTTTTGTATTAATCTGGAAATTGAACTTTGAGGTACTTCATAGAATTCGCTTATAACGGGAAGAATTATCATGGCTGGCAGTATCAGCCGGATGCCATATCGGTACAGGAAACGCTAAATAAAGCCTTATCGCTTTTATTGAAACAGGAGATCGAACTTGTTGGAGCCGGAAGAACCGATACTGGTGTGCACGCACGGCAAATGTATGCCCATTTTGATTTTGACCAAATTTTGGATTCGGATCGCTGGGTACAAAAATTAAATTCGTTTTTGCCGAAAGATATTGCCGTTTACCGCTTTATCCCGCTACATGACGAAGCCCATGCCCGTTTCGACGCCACCGGCAGAACCTACGAATACCATATCCATCTTTTTAAAGATCCCTTTGAAAACGAAGGTAGCTGGTTCCATTTCCATCCACTAAACGTGGAAGCCATGAATAAAGCTTCGCAATTGCTGTTTGACTATACCGACTTCGAGTGCTTTTCGAAAGTACATACCGATGTGCGCACCTTTAACTGCACCATTACCGAAGCCCATTGGCAACAAAACGGTACAAAATTAGTGTTTACCATTAGTGCCGACCGTTTTTTGCGAAACATGGTCCGCGCCATAGTGGGAACTTTAATTAATATAGGACTTGGGAAAACAACATTGGACGAATTCCGACAAATAATCGAAAGTAAAAACCGTAGTAAAGCCGGCTTTTCCGTTCCGGCACACGGACTTTATCTCACCCGGGTTGTTTATCCCTATATACAAGAGCGCCATTCCCTATGAAAGCCATAAAATCTATTTCTTTAAAAAAAGTAATGCGTTTTGCCAAACCCTATCAGGGACGCTTTAACGCCGTTATTGCCTGGGCGATATCACTATCGATATTTGCCGCATTACGTCCTTATATGTTAAAAGAAACGGTAGACCGTTATCTAACAACACACGATTCCAAAGGACTCCTGCTTTTTATCCTGCTGATGGCGGTGATATTACTGTTTGAGGTGGCTTCGCAGTTTTATTTTGTGTACTGGGCCAACTGGCTCGGACAGGATATTGTGAAAGATATCCGCGAAAAACTGTTCCGTCATATCAGTAACTTCAAAATGAAATATTTCGACAACGAACCGGTAGGAAAACTGGTAACCCGTTCCGTTTCCGACATCGAGTCGATTGCCAGTATTTTTAGTCAGGGGTTGTTTATGATTGTCAGCGACCTGCTAAAAATGGTGGTCATTCTAGGTATTATGTTTTATATGAACTGGAAACTCAGCTGTATCGTTATTCTGGGTATGCCGATATTATTATATGCGACCCGTGTTTTCCAGCAAAAAATGAAAATCGCTTTCGAAGAAGTGCGAAATCAGGTGGGTAACCTCAATACGTTTGTACAGGAGCGCGTTACCGGAATGAAGATCGTACAACTTTTTAACCGTGAAGCTATTGAATATGAAAAATTTAAAGTGATCAACCAAAAACACAACGATGCCTGGTTAAAAAATATCCTGTATAACTCGATCTTTTTCCCGATAGCCGATATTGTATCGTCTGTGACTTTAGGGTGTATTATCTGGTATGGCGGTCTAAACATCATCAGCGGTGATAACGCCACCACTTTTGGGGATTTGTTTGCCTATACAATGTTGATCAATATGTTATTTAACCCGTTACGACAGATTGCGGATAAATTCAACGTGATGCAAATGGGTATCATCGCAGCCGAAAGGGTTTTTGAAGTATTGGACATTGATGATCATCTGCAAACTTCCGGAACCGTGGAAGCCACGCATTTTAAAGGAGATATTCGTTTTGAAAATGTTCGTTTCAGTTATATCGAAGGAGAAGAAGTTTTAAAAGGGATCAATCTTAAGGTCAATGCGGGCGAAACTATAGCCATTGTGGGTGCAACCGGAGCCGGTAAGTCTACAATTATTAACTTACTGAACCGTTTTTACGAAATCGACAGCGGTACCATCACTATTGATAATACGCCTATAACCGAATTTACAATCGGAAGTCTACGGAAACAAATCGCCATCGTATTACAGGATGTCTTCTTATTTGCCGATTCGATTTTGAACAATATTACACTATACAATCCGGCGATCAGCCGTGAGGATGTTATTCTTGCCGCTCAGAAAATCGGGGCGCACGACTTTATTATGAGTTTGCCGGGAGATTACGATTATAACGTAAAAGAACGCGGTATTATGCTATCATCCGGTCAGCGACAGTTGATTGCTTTTTTACGGGCCTATGTAAGCAACCCAAGTGTTCTGATTCTCGATGAAGCCACTTCTTCAATCGATACCTATTCGGAAGAACTCATTCAGAAAGCGACGGAAACGATCACCAAAGGAAGAACGTCTATCGTAATTGCACACCGACTGGCAACGATTATCAACGCCGATAAAATCATTGTAATGGACAAAGGGGAAATCGTAGAAGAAGGTACCCATTATCAATTGTTAAACAAGGATAACGGGTTCTACAAAAACCTGTATTACTCACAGTTTGCCGTTACAGAATAAGTGGCAAACCAGCTATTCTGAGTGAAAAAATTAAAAAATCGACAGTCATTTAGCCTTAAAAATAGAAATACACTATTTTTAGCGGGTTCATTTTCGGGATATTTTGAAATTTGATCGTATTAATCTTTTCAGAAAACAAATAAATCCCTATTTTCGTACGCAGAAAATTCATTTGAAATTATACATTTATGAAATACGATATTATTGTTTTAGGAAGCGGGCCAGGTGGTTATGTAACGGCCATCAGAGCTTCACAATTGGGCTTTAAAGTAGCCGTTATTGAAAAAGAAAACTTGGGAGGTATCTGCTTGAACTGGGGATGTATTCCAACAAAAGCGTTATTAAAATCGGCTCAGGTTTTTGATTACCTAAAACATGCTTCCGACTATGGATTAACGGTTAACGAATTCGACAAAGATTTCGGAGCTGTGATCAACCGTAGCCGTGGTGTTGCTGAAGGAATGAGCAAAGGTGTTCAGTTCCTGATGAAAAAAAATAAAATCGATGTAATCGATGGTTTTGGAAAAGTAAAACCGGGTAAAAAAGTAGATGTAACCGATAAAGACGGAAAAGTAACCGAGTATACTGCCGATCATATTATTATCGCTACCGGTGCGCGTTCCCGTGAATTACCAAACTTGCCGCAAGATGGTAAAAAAGTAATCGGATACCGTCAGGCAATGACATTACCGGAACAACCAAAATCAATGATCGTAGTCGGTTCCGGAGCTATCGGAGTAGAATTTGCACATTTTTACAACGCTATGGGAACAGATGTAACCATCGTAGAGTTTATGCCAAATATCGTTCCGGTTGAAGACGAAGATATCTCAAAACAATTTGAGCGTTCGCTTAAAAAAGCCGGTATCAAAATCATGACCAATGCTTCTGTTGAAAAAGTAGACACTACTGGAAACGGCGTAAAAGCAACGGTAAAAACCGCTAAAGGAGAAGAAATTCTGGAAGCCGATATCGTACTTTCTGCAGTAGGTATCAAATCCAACATCGAAAATATCGGATTGGAAGAAGTGGGTATCGCTACCGACAGAGATAAAATCCTTGTTAACGCCTATTACCAAACCAATGTTCCGGGTTATTATGCTATCGGTGACGTGGTTCCGGGTCAGGCATTGGCACACGTTGCTTCTGCTGAAGGAATCCTTTGTGTGGAAAAAATTGCCGGTTTACACGTAGAGCCAATCGATTACGGAAATGTTCCGGGATGTACCTATGCTACTCCTGAAATTGCTTCTGTTGGTATGACCGAAAAACAAGCCAAAGAAAAAGGATTTGAAATCAAAGTGGGTAAATTCCCGTTCTCTGCTTCCGGTAAAGCTAAAGCAGCCGGTACGCCAGACGGTTTTGTAAAAGTTATTTTCGACGCTAAATATGGTGAATGGTTAGGTTGCCATATGATTGGTGCCGGTGTAACCGACATGATCGCTGAAGCTGTTGTGGCTCGTAAACTGGAAACTACCGGTCACGAAATCCTAAAAGCAATCCACCCACACCCTACCATGAGTGAGGCTGTGATGGAAGCTGTTGCTGATGCTTACGGAGAAGTGATTCACTTATAAGATCCAAAAAAAACATAGTAAAAAGGGCTGTCTCAAAAGAGATAGCCCTTTTTTTATAGCATGATTTTAAAATTTAACACGATTTTTTTAACAAAAATCATTATATTTGTAATATATATTCACTTCACTACACCGCCAGATAGCCCGAAACAAACTTGGACACTGGCAAAATCCACAAGTCATTAACTTTAAAATCAAATAGTATGTTTAGAAACCTAATGTATTTAGCAGTATCCCTTTTTCTATTTGCATCCTGTAGCAAAAGTGAAGTGATACGATTAACAGTAGCTTCCGAAGAAGCGGACTGTGTTGGTGTAGCGCCTCAAAAATGTTTATTGGTTAAAAAAGAAGGCCAAAAAGACTGGGAGAATCTTTATAATGGAATCGATGGTTTTATTTTTGAAGATGGAAACGAATATGTATTGGAAGTTCGCGAAGAAAAAATTGACAATCCGCCGGCCGATGCGCCTTCTGTAAAATATGTACTGGTAAACGAAATCTCGAAAACAGCCAAAACATCCGAAGGTCTACCGGCAAAAGCTGAAGCACCGGTTACCCAAACCTTCCAGGTTATCGTAGCGTCACAACAAGCCGATTGTACCGGTGTGGCACCACAAAAATGTTTTCTAGTTAAAAAAGACGGTCAAAAAGACTGGGAATTCTGGTATAGCGGTATCGAAGGTTTTAGCTATGAAGCTGGAAACGAATATGTATTGGAGATCAAAGAAGAAAAAATTGACAATCCTCC
Organism: Flavobacterium sp.; assembly: GCF_030146175.1. Lineage (GTDB taxonomy): Bacteria > Bacteroidota > Bacteroidia > Flavobacteriales > Flavobacteriaceae > Flavobacterium. The sequence continues at coordinate 8,442 of NZ_JASLCE010000088.1, forward strand.
TGCCGACGGTTCATCGGTAAAATACATACTGGTTAAAGAGATTTCCAAAATAAAGAAAATCTCCGAAAACCTTCCAAAACCTAAAAAATAATCCAATTACAATACTACTGTCAGACCTCAAAATCCGACAGGTTTTTACAAGGTTGTTCTAAAAGACAACCTTTTTTTATTTATTTCCTGAAAATTTTAACAAAATAATACGCATACTTTTTGTAATTTATCGCATCTAAAAATTATGATCATCACAAAACAAAACCGTATGACCCGTTTTCTATGCCTTTTATTTTTACTTTTTATCCCGATTCAGCATAAAGCACAATCCATTACGCTGAATCAGGGCAATACACTTCAAAAAGATTATTTTGCCGAAATTCCGTTTGAAAACATTTATAATAAATTGATCATACCAATTGTGATCGAAAACAAAACCTACCGCTTTCTATTGGATACGGGCGCACCTTGTGTGATTACCAGTGAACTGAGTAATGTAATGCAATCGAAATTTCTAAGCAGTATCAATATTGTGGATGCCAACGGAAAAAACGATACCATGAAAATGGTCGCCATACCAGCATTATCGTTAGGCGGTATTACTTTTCAGGATATTCCCGCATTGGTTAACGACAATAAAATGATTTTTGAATGCCTTAAAATTGACGGTTTTATAGGTAGTAACCTCCTGCGCAATTCGATCTTACAATTGTCATCTCAAAAAAAGTCCATCATCATAACCGATAATCCTTCCCGATTAAATTTACGCAAAAAATACGCGTCCAAACTCTACCTATACGATACACAAAGCAGTCCTTTTATTAAAATCGGTCTGAAAAACAAAAAAGAGGCTTCCGAAGAACTCCTGTTCGACACCGGGATGAACAACCTCTATGACATGTCGTTACGGGCTTATGATATTCTAAAGGAAGCGAATCTTTTTGTCGATATCGAAGAAGGCTACGGAAATGCGTCTATTGGGATATTTGGTAATTCTGAGGATACTAAAAACTACCGGTTTACCGTTCCGCAAATCAAAATCAACGGAACCGCTTTTAAAAACATGACCATCGAAACCACTAACGACAAAAATTCACGAATCGGTGCCGAACTACTAAACCACGGACTGGTTACTGTGGATTATAAAAACAAATATTTTTATTTCGAACCGTTCAATGAAAGCTACGATTTAAAAGAAAAACAAATCGGCTTTAAACCAACGATCAGCAATGAAAAACTGGTTGTTGGCATTATCTGGGACGATGCGATAAAAGGAACTGTCGGTATTGAAGATGAAATTGTCCAGATTGATGATGTAAACTATGATAACATCAATTATTGCGATATCGTTACCCAACCATCACCGTTGCGAAACAAGAATAAGGAAACTTTTAAAGTAACGTTCCGAAACAGCGTAGGTGATCTGACCACATTAGACCTAACCAAAAAATGACCGCATATGACGATACAACCGATCTACAGCAAGTCCATTCCCTACCCGCTATTGCTATTGGCCGATCCGTATATTGATATGATCAATAGTTATATACACGAATCGTTTTTATATGGAATTCCCGTCGGAAACGATTATATCGGAGTTTATGCTTTATATCCGATCGATGAAACCGCTGTTGAGATCAAAAACATAGCCGTACGGGAAGATCACCAGCAAAAAGGTATTGGGAAGCTTTTATTGCACCACGCCTTTGCAGAAGCCAAAAAAAGGGGATTTCACGAGGTGATCATCGGAACGGGAAATTCCAGTATTCCGCAATTGCAATGGTACCAGAAACAAGGCTTTGAAGTTACCGGTCTGAAAAAGAATTTCTTTACGGAACATTATAAGGATCCGATTTTCGAAAACGGAATCCAATGCAAACATATGATCGTATTAAGCAAGCCAATTCTCAATTCTCTGTAAGATAAAGTTTGTACATTTGTAATAGTGATCCGGTAATTTCCGGAACAAAACACCAAAATTATTTTATCCTATATGATCACATTTGCCTATACCATCCTATATGTACAAAATGTAAATCTAGCCATGACATTTTACGAAAATGCGTTTGGTTTCGAACGTAAATTTATCACACCCGATGAAGATTACGGCGAATTGATCACCGGTTCTACCACACTGTCATTTGCCGTTCATACACTGGCAAAATCGAACCTAAAGGACGGTTATATTGAAAGCAATACATCCGCAAAACCTTTTGGTATCGAATTGGGTTTTACGTCCGATGATGTCGAAAAAACCGTAGCAGCCGCACTTCAGGCTGGCGCTACATTAACCGAAGCGGTTAAAACCAAACCGTGGGGACAAAAAGTGGCTTATGTGAGAGATCCCGAAGGCTTTTTAGTGGAAATCTGTAGTCCGATGTAAAATGGAACGATTGATCCGGCATATTGAAAAATCGGTAGCGCTAACCCCGGAGGAAAAAGAAATCATAGCCACAACTTTCCATTCGAAAAAAGTAGCCAAAAAAGAGATCCTTCATACCGAAGGCAGTGTTTGCCAATACAATTATTTTATCGGAAAAGGTTGTTTCCGCTTATATCTGATCACCGAAAACGGAAAAGAACAGGTTATCCAACTCGGACTTGAAAATTGGTGGATCACCGATTATTCGAGCTATACTTCCGGCCGACCTTCCAAATTTTATATCCAAGCACTGGAAAACTCGGAAGTCCTCTATATCAGTCGTTCGGAACAGGAAGCTTTGTTTGAAAAAATCCCCGCACTGGAAGGTTATTTCCGGAAAAACCTTGAGCGGGCTTATGCCGCTTCCCTCACGCGAATCGAATATCTTTTTCTGCTTTCGGGCGAAGAACGCTACCTGCAATTTGTAGGCACTTATCCGGAGTTTGCCCAACGGATTCCGCAATATATACTGGCTTCTTTTTTAGGAATCAGCCCGGAATACGTAAGCGAGGTTCGAAAAAAAATGAGTTAAACGCATTTCTTAAACCAGCTTAATTTTTTTCCGGTTGGCACTTCCGAACTTTGTCCTAATAAAAAATCAATCACTATGGACAATCGAATTAACATCAGTCAACTGGAACCGGAAGCGTATAAAATCATGTATGCTTTCGAAAAGTATTTAAGCACTTCCAAGCTTACGCCAATCCATAAAGAGCTTATCAAAATACGCGCTTCACAAATCAACGGTTGTGCTTTTTGTATCAATATGCACACCAAAGATGCCCGTAAATATGGCGAAACCGAACAACGTATTTATGCGTTAAATGCCTGGCGGGATACCCATTTCTTTTCGGAAGCAGAAAAGGCGATTTTAGCCCTTACGGAAGAAATGACACTTATTCCGAACCATGTATCGGATGCGACCTACGAAAACGCCCGTAAAGCGCTCAATGACGATAATTATCTGGCTCAGGTGATGATGGCCATTATCACGATCAATTCGTGGAACCGGATCGCCATTACTACTAAAATGATGCCGGAACAAGATTAAAAAAGGGTCGCTACAAGCGACCCTTTTTTAATGTTTTATATTTTATTCTTATCTCTCTTTTACATCTTTTACATCTTTTACACCTGACAGGTTTCCAAAACCTGTCAGGTGTTATCGTATCTTATTCTCGGATGATCATAATCGTTGCCTTAAACCCGGTGGCCAAATCCCAACGGTTGGCCGAAAGCAATTGGCCTTTATCGTCGTAGACATGAAACTCGGCTGTATTCGGACCGGAACTTCCCTGATTTAACGCTTCGAAATCGAGTTTATTAAACCCTTTTTCCAATCCGAGTGTCGTTCCTTTAAAACTAGCATCTAAAATGATCTGCGGAATCACGATTTTTCCGTTTACTAAAAACTTAATCATATCACCATCCACATATTCGTGATCGCGGTAAACAATTTTAACGTATTCCGATTTGGTACGGATTTCCCCAAATGACTGGTCTCTTTTAAAGATACGCGAATCACCATTACCTTCACCTTTAAAATCCTGTTTTAGTTTTTCGACATATACATCGCCTGGATTGGCAAATTTTTCTTTTTCCGCGCCAAATTTGGAATTGTCTTCTCCAATCTGAAACGAAGATGTATTTGGTTTTAAGGTTTCCAACGGATTTAAGGGCGTATCAAAAATAGACGAACTAAAATTCATCGATGGAAAAGCGGTCGAATTGGATGATTTATCCGGACTAATAGCCGGTATTTTCAAACGGGGAATCGGTTTTGATTTGGTTACAAAATCATTTTGCGCCCAACCACTTGCAGATAACCCGATTAAAATGAACAACAGATATAGTGATCTCACTTATTTACTTTTAAAGTCTAAAAATAGCAAATTCAGCCCTACCTAAAAATATTCCGGCTACATTTAACGCTATTTTATACCTTTTAATTCTTAACGTTTCATTACCACTATAACAATCAAAAAAAAAGTAACTTCATAGCCTTCCTACTGATAACCAACTAAACAGACATACTTATGGCAACAAGAATTTTTGTAAACCTACCCGTTAAAGACCTCAATCGATCGATTGCGTTCTTTACCAAACTGGGATTTACATTTAATCCGCAGTTTACAGACGACAAAGCCACCTGCATGGTCGTTAGCGATACTATTTTTGTGATGTTACTGGTACACGAACGTTTTAAGGATTTTACCCGTAAGGCAATTAGCGACGCCACACAGACAACCGAAGTACTTTTATGCCTGGACACCGACAGTCGGGAAAAGGTAAATGCGATCATAGCCAAAGCCGTCGAAGCCGGTGGAACGCTTTATGCCGAACCGATGGATTACGGCTGGATGTATTCGCATAGTTTTTCCGATCTGGACGGTCATCAATGGGAAATTGTTTATATGGATCCGGAAGGAATGCCACAGTAAATTTTATGATTTATTTAAGACAAATCCACAGCAAATAATCCGAAAAACCGTAATCGACTATTATCTTTTTTTGTAACTTGCAGTTCGTTAAACCTTCTTTAAATCATTGATTTACTCATGGTACAGCTAATGATTATGCTAATTAAACAACTTATACTGCTGATCATCAATTTCGGCCAGTTGTTGTAATTTTTAACGTCCCCGACAACACCTAACTATCTAATTCCTCCATGAGGTTTTATATAGCTGTCGACTCTTTTATCTTTAATTTTAATACCAATAAAAAATCCTTCCGTACGGAAGGATTTTTGTTTTTATATATTCTGATGTTTAGAAAACAAACATGGCGCGTTCGCCCATCATGTCATTTACCGCATCGGCTACTTCTTCCAATACCGCTTCGTCTGTATGATTTAGAATCACTTTATCAATCAGCGCAACGATGGTTTCCATATCGGCTTCTACCAAACCACGTGTGGTAATTGCCGGAGTTCCTACACGGATACCAGACGTTACAAATGGCGATTTATCGTCAAAAGGAACCATATTTTTATTAACGGTGATTTCGGCTTTTACCAAAGCATTTTCAGCTTCTTTCCCGGAAATATTTTTATTTCTAAGATCGATCAGCATCATATGATTATCGGTACCTCCCGAAATAATATTGTATCCTCTTTTTACAAAGGCTTCTGCCATTGCTTTTGCATTTTTCTGAACCTGCATCGCATATGTAAAGAATTCATCGCTTAACGCTTCGCCAAAGGCTACTGCTTTTGCCGCAATGATATGCTCCAACGGTCCACCCTGATTCCCCGGGAATACCGATCCGTCCAATAAAGACGACATCATACGGATTTCTCCTTTTGGCGTTTTGATTCCAAACGGATTTTCAAAATCTTTCCCCATCATGATCATTCCACCTCTTGGTCCGCGAAGGGTTTTGTGTGTTGTTGTCGTGATGATATGGCAATGAGGAACCGGATCGTTCATCAATCCTTTAGCAATTAAACCAGCCGGGTGTGAAATATCGGCCATTAAAATCGCCCCTACACTGTCGGCAATCTCGCGGAAACGTTTAAAATCCATATCGCGGGAATAAGCCGAAGCTCCAGCGATAATCAATTTTGGTTGTTCCTGGGTTGCTACTTCCTGAATCTTATCGTAGTTCAACATTCCGGTTTCTTTTTCCACTCCGTAGAATACTGGATTGTATAATTTTCCGGAAAAGTTCACCGGTGAACCGTGTGTTAAATGTCCTCCGTGTGAAAGATCGAAACCTAATATTTTATCGCCCGGTTTTAAACAGGCTGCGAAAACGGCCGTATTGGCTTGCGATCCGGAGTGTGGCTGTACGTTTACATAGTCCGCTCCAAACAAAGCCTTAGCTCTGTCGATTGCGATTTGTTCGATTACGTCCACTACTTCACATCCGCCGTAATACCGTTTACCCGGGTATCCTTCTGCATATTTATTTGTTAAAACAGAACCCGCAGCTTCCATTACCTGATCGCTCACGAAATTCTCAGATGCAATAAGTTCCAATCCGTGAATTTGTCTATCTTGTTCCTCAAGAATTAAGTCGAAAATTTGTTCGTCGCGTTGCATTTTATAATATTTCGTTAAATTGACCTCAAAAATACGAAAATGGTTTGTTAAATTCACAATAGCTACTATATTTGATTTCGAATTTTTCAACAACAAAAACAAACATACAATATGCCTATAAGTGCCAATAACCCTACTAGAAAATCGTGGTTACACGTCCCTGGAAACAGCGATTTTCCGATACAAAACATTCCTTTCGGGGTTTTTATAACTAAAGATGATGTGGTAACCATCGGAACACGTATTGGTGATTTTGCGATCGATATGGGAGCCCTACAACAATTGGGTTATTTTGAAGGTATTGAACTAACTGACGATATGTTCATGCAGGATACGCTGAACGATTTTATCTCCGACGGTAAAAAAACATGGCGTTTGGTACGTAACCGACTAGCTGATATTTTTGATGCCGAAAACTCGCAATTACGCGATAACGACGCCCATAAAGAAATCGTTATTTTTAACGTAAATGACATCGAAATGCAATTACCGGTTCTAATCGGCGATTATACCGATTTCTATTCCAGTAAAGAACACGCGACCAATGTGGGCAAAATGTTCCGTGACCCGGACAATGCATTACTTCCAAACTGGTTGCATATTCCGGTTGGCTACCACGGAAGAAGTTCTACGATCGTGCCATCCGGAATTCCGGTACACCGTCCGATGGGACAAACCCTTCCAAATGGTGAAACTCAACCGGTATTCGGTCCGTCGCGATTAGTGGATTTCGAATTGGAAACCGCTTTTATTACGACAGATGCCAACATCATGGGTGAAAACATCCCTGTAGGTGAAGCCGAAGACTATATTTTCGGTATGGTATTGTTAAATGACTGGAGTGCCCGTGACATTCAGAAATGGGAATATGTGCCACTAGGTCCCTTCCTTGCTAAAAACTTTGCGTCTTCCATTTCCCCTTGGATCGTAACGTTGGATGCTTTGGAGCCTTTCCGCGTGGCAAGCCCAAAACAGGAACCAACTCCGCTTCCATATTTACAACAAACCGGCGACCATGCTTTCGATATCAACCTGGAAGTGGCTATCGCTCCTGAAAATGCCGATGCTACGGTAGTTTGTGAATCAAACTTTAAATATATGTACTGGACCATGAGTCAGCAGTTGGCGCATCATACCGTTAACGGTTGTCGTGTGAATTCTGGTGATATGATGGGTTCCGGAACCATTTCCGGTTCTGCCGACAACAGCTTCGGATCGATGTTGGAATTAACATGGGGTGGTAAAAACCCACTAAAAATGAACGATGGTACCGAGCGTAAATTCATCAACGACGGTGATACCGTGATCATGAAAGGTTTCTGTCAGAATGATCAGGTACGTATCGGATTTGGTGAAGTTTCCAGTAAACTATTACCGCCGTTCGAACGAAAATAAGACATTATATTCCTAATAAAAACTCCGGCCTGACCGGAGTTTTTTTATGCCCGTTTCTTATAATCCGTTCAAAATTTATACTTTTGGGCATCTTTAAAGATTTCATTTATGAGGAAAATTACTGCTTTAGTATTCATATTGGCTTTTGTTTGTTCCTGTGGTGTCAAACAAACCCAGAATATGCTGAGTGAAGGCGATTACGACGGGGCCATTGACCGGGCTATCGAAGGATTGCGAAACAATAAAAATGCAAAAGGAAAACAAGATTATGTGTACCTGCTGGAAGAAGCGTTTGCCAAAGCCAAAGACCGTGATCTTCGCACCATTGAACTCCTTGTTAAAGATGCGAATCCTTCCAAACTGGAAAAACTATACAATACCTATTTACAGCTTAACAACCGTCAGGAGCGAATTCGTCCGTTATTGCCACTCCGACTTATAAAAGAAAACCGGAATGCTATTTTTCCGTTCGACGATTATTCCGATCAGATTGTAAGCAGTAAAAATGCACTGGCTAAATTCCTGTACGACAATTCCAAAGCCTTAATGGCGACCAATAACAAACTGAATTACAGAAGAGCTTACGATGATTTCGCTTATCTGCTAACGCTAAGTCCTAACTTTAAAGACGTTACCAAATTAATGGACGAGGCCCAGTTTAAAGGAACCGATTTTGTAAATGTATACTCAAAAAACGAAACCAATATGGTAATTCCGGTACGCCTGGAATCGGATTTACTGGACTTCAGTACGCTTGGTCTTGACGACAAATGGACCGTTTACCATAGTAATCGCCAGAAAGGAGTTACCTACGATTATGGTCTGATTGTTAACTTCCGCGATATTAAAATCTCTCCGGAGCAAATCAAAGAGCGTCAGTTTATCAAAGAAAAACAAATCAAAGACGGCGTTAAAAATTTGGTTGATGCCAATGGCCGCGTGGTTCGCGACAGTTTGGGAAAACCGGTTAAAGTAGATAATTTCCGTACGATCCGAATCGACATTTACGAATTTACACAGTTTAAAGCCTGTCAGGTAACGGCCAAAGTAGATTATATCGATTTTAAAACCAACCAACTGATCGATTCGTTTCCGTTGAGCAGCGAATATGTTTTTCAAAATATCTATGCCAATTATCAAGGTGATCGTCGTGCCTGCGATGATAACTATTTTAAATATTTCGACCGCAAACCGGTTCCGTTTCCGGGTAACGAACAAATGGTTTATGATACCGGTGAAGATTTGAAAGCAAAACTCAAAAACATCATAACCCGGAATAAATTCCGACGTTAATATTGTTGAAAAACACCCTAAAAGCACTTCCAAAAGAAGTGCTTTTTTTATGCCCAAGCCCCATAAATATTAACAAGAAGTATAATATTAATTATTTGTTAATAAATATTTCGCATTTTGTACCATATAAATAGTAATTTTATGAAAATCAAATCTATACATTATGAAAAAAAACCTATTGTACATTTCGATGTTGTTTTTAGGCATCTGCGGGCATGCTCAGAAACTATCCGATTTTAATCGCGTAAACGTCGAGGGATTTTTCACAAATCCCGTAGTTTCGCCAGACGGAACACATGCCCTTTTAACCGGCGAGCATTTTAAAGGAGTTTATCTTTTGGATCTGGCCAAAAATACGGTACAAAAAATTTCCGATAAGGAAGGAAGCGGTTACGGTTATACCTGGGATCGCAACAACAGCACCTTTTATTTTAAAGAAAAAGGTGACAAAGAATTCTTTGCACAGTCAAGAGTGTATGCCTATGATGTGGCCACTCAAAGACGTGAATTAAAAGACGACATCAACCACACTTTTCTGCCATCGTACCAGGGTAAGGAAACACCAGTTGTGGTTTACACCAATCTAATGACTTTAAAGATCGAAGCGAAAGACCTTGCTACTGAAAAAACCTGGGTGATCACCAATGACGAAGGGCAGTTTTACAATGCCATATTGTCTAACGATGGTAAAAAAGTGGCCGTTCACAACGGAGCGGATATTTTTGTTTACGATCTGAATGGGGAAAATAAACCCGTAAAAGTCGGAACCGGAATCGCTACCGGATGGTCAGCGGATGACAAGTTCCTATTAGGATTTTTAGACGAAAGTGAAGACGGACATAGCGTAACCAACTCCGAATTGTATTTGTTTGATACGAAAGCTTTCAAACCGAGAAAAATTACAAATACGGAGGTTTTTGCCGAAATGTTCCCTTCTTTCTACGGAAAAAACAAAGTATTGTTTACCGATGATAAAACCGGTAGAATCTTCACTTCTGAACTAAAAAACTAATGCTATGAAAAAAATATCTACACTCCTTTTTGCCCTGATACTAGGTTTCGCCGCAAACGCACAAATCATTGTTATCGACCCGGGACACGGCTATGGTGCCACAACCAGCGATAATCCCGATGGTCGAACCGCTACTGAAATTGAAACCTCACTGGAAGTAGGTTTGCGTACCCGTAACTTAATCCAAGGTAGTTGTTCCTGGACCGTATACATGACCCGTACAACCAATCTGAACAGTTGGACTTCGGTAACACAACGGGCAACCATGTCGAACAACTGGAATGCCGACCGTTTGTTAAGTATTCACTGTAATGCCGGTGGCGGAACCGGTACTGAAACTTTTTATTGTACCGCCGACGATACCGATACAGCACCGGATATCGCTTTCGCTCAGAAAATCCAGGCCGATATGGTATCCTACGGTTCATGGGCTAACAGACGCTGCGTAGAAGACAACAGCTTCCTGGCCTATCACCTGGGCGTATTGCGTTATTCCTCTGCTACAGGATGTCTGAATGAAATCGGTTTTGTCGATACCACAGCCGATGCGGCCAAACTAACCAGTTCTACCTGGAGGGATTCGTTTGCATCTGCTTATTTTAATGCTTTTAAATCGAATTTAGGGCTAACTTGTAGTACGAGTGCTCCGGGTGCGTTTACATTAACCGCTACTCCGGAATGTAACGGAACCGCAACCCGCGTTCGATTGAACTGGACAGCTTCGGCCAATGCGACCAGCTATGACATCTATCGTAACGGAGCTTTATATGCCAGCAGTATTACCGGAACGCAATACCTGAATACGGCAGTTACTTCCGGAACGGCGTATACTTACTACGTAAAAGCGAAAAATGCCGGAAGTACAACAACCAATAACTCCAACGGAACCTTGTCGGCTACACCACCGGCTTGTGGCGCTCCGGGTGCATTTACGGTTACTTTAACACCAACTTGTAGCGGAACAACCAGCGCTATTAATGTGACGTGGACGGCTTCTGCCAATGCCACTACCTACGATATCTATCGCAACGGAAACTTATATGCTCCGGACGTTACCGGTACATCGTTTTTAAATACTTATTTGATCAACGCTGGTACGACCTATACGTATTCGATGGTGGCGAAAAACAGTGCCGGATCGACCAGCAATTCCAACGGAACGCGTTCGGCTGTAGCGATTAGCTGTGGTGCCCGAATGGCTGCGGAAAGTCCTGTAAATGGTTTTGAAAACCTACAGTTGTATCCGAATCCGTCTGATGGTTTTGTAAACCTGTCGGTAGAAAATATCGCCGATCAAAAAGTAAACCTGATGTTAGTGGATACCAATGGTCGTATCGTATTGGAAAGCAATGTGATGCCTTCCAACAATACGCTATCCGAGCAAATCGATATCCGCAATCTGGCAACGGGTATGTATATCCTTAAAATCACGACCGGAAATAAAGAATATATCCGAAAAGTGGTGAAAAAATAAAGAACTGTTTTGACGGTTAAACCGGGATTAATCATATGATTAATCCCGGTTTTTTTATTGAATAAATCGTACAAAAACACCCATTTAAAGACAAAAAACAGCATTTTTATTATTTTTTTCAACTTATGTTATAATTTATACTACATTTGTCCCGATGAAATTAACTGCGTTACATAGTAACCGTTCCCTACGGAAAAGCCTGTCCACTACTTCGCGGACAGTGCGGAGTCTATTCTAGTACCCGAGTTTTTCCTGTTGTTATTCATCTTCTATTTTTCCCATTTTGGAAATAGCTATTGTTTTTACCGGCTTTATTAGCCTTATTTTAAATATCATTTTAGTACTACCGTTTGCAATTCCTGCAACACGACGGTAAACACTGCCTTTTTCGAAACATCCCGACGGTTTCGACTCCTTCCCATTACCCTTTACTTTTTATTGTTTATTAATATTTACCCATCATTGTAAAAGATGAATGTAATCATTGTTATTGCTCAAAAGGAGCATTATGTCTATGCGGCAGAGATTTGCGACACCATCGAAACCTCAGCCTTACAAAGAGGCACCGGTATTGCCAAAAGGACACCGGAATACATCCGTAAAAAGATCGACATGCAGGATGCTGTTATCGCACTCGAAAACGGAAAATTCGCCGGTTTTTGTTATATCGAAAGCTGGAGTCATGGCAAGTTTGTGGCGCATTCGGGCCTTATTGTCCATCCGGATTACCGTCACCTCGGACTGGCTAAAAAAATCAAAACGTTTGTTTTTGACTATTCGCAAAAAAAGTATCCCGAAGCAAAAATTTTTGGAATCACTACCGGTTTGGCCGTGATGAAAATCAATTCCGATTTAGGCTACCGGCCGGTGCCATTTTCGGAACTAACCGATGATCCGAGCTTTTGGAGCGGTTGTAGGACCTGTTCGAATTTTGACATTCTCCAGCGGAAGGAAAACAAAATGTGCCTTTGCACCGGAATGCTATACGATCCGAACGAAAAAAGAAAGCCAAAAGCAACCTATACCTTTAATCAGAAAGTCCTGAGCCGACTAAAAAATATCAAACAGGCACTTTTCTTAAAAAAATAAATACGATGACAGAACAACCTACAGCCAAGGAAATCAAAAAAGTAGTTTTAGCCTATAGCGGCGGACTGGATACGTCTTTTTGCCTGAAATACCTACAGAACAAAGGCTATCAGGTACATACCGTTTTGGTAAATACCGGTGGTTTTTCGGAAGCCGAATTAGAAACCATCACGGCCCGCGCCTACGAATTGGGAAGTTTTCAGCATACCAACTGTAACATTATTGAAAAATATTATCAGAAAGCCATCAAATACCTGGTTTTTGGGAATGTGCTAAAAAACAATGCCTATCCGCTTTCTGTAAGTGCCGAAAGGGTTTTCCAGGCATTGGAAATTATCCGTTATGCCCAAAAAATCGAAGTCGATGCCGTCGCACACGGAAGTACCGGAGCCGGTAATGATCAAATCCGTTTTGATCTTATTTTTCAAACCATAGCACCGGAAATTGAAATCATTACCCCTATACGCGATCTTACACTATCCCGTCAGGAAGAAGTTGACTATCTCGAAAAACAAGGGGTTTCCTATTCCTGGGAAAAGGCGCAATATTCAATCAATAAAGGAATCTGGGGAACCAGTGTGGGCGGAAAGGAAACACTAACCTCGCACCTTCCGTTACCAGACGAAGCGTACCCGTCGTCACTACAAAAAACGACACCCGAAAAAGTCGTTCTTGAATTTGAAAAAGGCGAACTGATAGCTGTAAACGGCGAAAAAGCCACACCTACAACCAATATCGCCAAACTCGAAAACTTAACCGCTGCTTTTGCGATTGGTCGTGACATTCATGTGGGCGACACCATTATCGGGATCAAAGGGCGTGTCGGTTTTGAAGCCGCCGCTCCTTTGATCATCATCAAAGCACATCATTTGCTCGAAAAACACGTACTGAGCAAATGGCAGCAATACTGGAAGGAACAACTCGGAAACTGGTACGGCATGCTTTTTCACGAAGGCCAATACCTCGATCCGGTGATGCGTAATATCGAAACGTTTCTAACCGATACGCAGCAAACCGTAAGCGGAACAGTTACCGTTACCCTAAAACCCTATCATTTTTCACTCGATGGCATTGCATCGCAACACGATTTAATGAACACCGGAATGGGTCAGTATGGCGAAATGAACAATGCCTGGACGGCTACGGATGCGAAGGGTTTTATCAAAATCCTCGGAAATGCACAAACTATTTATTCACAGGTAAATGCGCTCGATTATGATTAAGACAGGTATTATTGGCGGTTCGGGGTATACCGCCGGAGAGTTATTACGTCTGCTCCAAAACCACCCCAAAGCAACTGTCGACTTTGTTTACAGTACGACCAATGCCGGAAAACCCGTTGTAACTGTACATCAGGATTTATTGGGTGATACGGATCTGATCTTTACCGATACGATCAATCCCGAAGTAAATCTTGTTTTTCTTTGCTTAGGCCACGGTCAGTCGAAGGCTTTTCTGGAAAAACATCATTTTGCATCCCATACGCGTGTTATCGATCTGGGTAATGATTTTCGTTTACATCCCGATGCCGGTTCTTTTGTCTACGGCCTACCGGAACTTCACCGTAAAAAGATCAAAATGGCTCAATTTGTAGCCAATCCAGGGTGCTTTGCTACTGCGATACAATTGGCATTAGTACCTTTAGCGCAGGATCAGGAACTACAAAACAGTATTCATATCAACGCGACTACCGGTAGTACGGGTGCTGGCGTACAACCATCGGGAACTACCCATCACAGTTGGCGCACGAATAACATGTCGCATTACAAAGCTTTTGAACACCAGCACCTTGGCGAAATCCAACAAAGTCTGGACAAACTGCAACCCGGTTTTAATCAGGAGTTGCTGTTTATTCCAAACCGCGGGGATTTTAGCCGTGGGATTTTTGCGACCCTATACACTCAAACGGAAAAATCGCTGGATGCTATTGTTGCGTTATACAAAACTTTTTATCAGAACGATCCTTTTGTAGTCGTAACTACCGATACTATTCATCTAAAACAGGTAGTGCAGACCAACAAATGTATCATCAGTCTTGAAAAAAAAGGAAAGTACCTGTTGATCACTTCCATTATCGATAACCTGATAAAAGGGGCTTCGGGACAAGCGATACAGAATATGAACCTGATGTTTGGTCTGGACGAAAAAACCGGACTGCAACTAAAATCAGGCAGTTTTTAACCCATTTTAATTTTACAACAATGCCTTTATTTAATGTTTATCCGATATACAACCTCACTCCTATCCGTGCTTTAAACGCAACGGTATGGGATGACAACAACCAGGAATACCTTGATTTTTATGGTGGTCACGGTGTGATTTCCATTGGTCATTCTCATCCGGCCTATATAAAAGCCATTACCGATCAGGTTGGAAAGATCGGTTTTTATTCCAACTCCATTCAAAACCCGATACAAGAACGATTAGCACAAAAGCTGACTTCCCTTTCCGGCTATCCCGACTATTCTCTGTTTTTGTGTAATTCCGGTGCCGAAGCCAACGAAAATGCTTTAAAACTGGCTTCCTTTTACAACGGAAAATCAAAAGTTATTGCGTTTCAAAAAGCGTTTCACGGACGAACCTCAGCCGCGGTTGCGGTAACCGATAATCCATCGATCGTCGCGCCGCTGAACAGTAAACACGAAGTTGTTTTTCTTTCGTTAAACGATAGCGAGGCTGTTGCGCAGGAAATCGCCAAAGGAACTGTTTGTGCCGTGATCATCGAAGGAATTCAGGGCGTCGGCGGACTGGACGAAGGAACTACAGCCTTTTTTCAGTTTTTACAGCAAATCTGTAAGGAGAATAATGTCGTTCTTATTTTAGACGAAATCCAAAGTGGTTACGGGCGTTCCGGGCTGTTTTTTGCGCACCAGCATCATGCGATTCAGCCGGATATTATTTCGGTAGCCAAAGGTATGGGCAATGGCTTCCCTATCGGTGGAATTCTGATCCATCCAAAGTTTAAAGCCTCCTATGGTTTGCTTGGCACGACCTTCGGCGGAAATCACCTGGCCTGTGCAGCCGCTTTATCGGTTTTGGAAACGATCGAACAGGAACAGCTTCTCGCAAATGTCAATGAGATCAGTGATTATTTTAAAACACGGGTGCAACAAATTCCTGCGGTAAAAAAGATCAAAGGCAAAGGCCTGATGCTCGGACTGGAATTCGATTTTGACGTTAGCGAATTACGTCAGAAACTGATTTACGAAGCGCATATTTTTACCGGAAATGCGTCGCAGAAAAATCTTTTGCGTATTCTTCCACCTTTATCCATCACTCAAAAACATATCGATTTATTTGTGAGCGGACTCGAAAAAGTCCTTGCCACTTTAGACTAAAATACCATGAAACATTTTACATCCGTAAACCATATAGAAGATCTCGACGAGCTGTTATTACTGGCCAAACAGATCAAATCCGATCCTTATGCACATAAAACATTAGGCGCGAATAAAACCATTGGACTTTTATTTTTTAATCCAAGTCTGCGAACCCGATTGAGTACGCAAAAAGCGGCCGCTAATCTGGGAATGAATTGTATCACCTTAAACCTGAATTCCGAAAGCTGGAGTCTGGAATTTGAAGACGGAGCCGTGATGGATGGGACGAAATCCGAACATATCAAAGAAGCCGCACAGGTGGTTGCGCAATACTGCGATATCATAGCAATCCGTAGTTTTCCTACGCTAACCGATAAGGAAAAAGACGAAGCAGAATATGTGATCAACGCTTTTATAAAAGCCGTTTCCATTCCGGTGATCAGTCTTGAAGGTTCTTCGGAACATCCATTACAGGCCGTAGCCGATATACTGACCATACAAGAATATAAAACCCGACAAAGACCGAAAGTTGTCTTAACCTGGGCGCCACATCCGAAGGCGTTGCCTCATGCGGTTCCGAATTCGTTTGTCAAAATGATGCAAAAAGCTAATGTCGATTTTGTGATCACCCATCCGGAAGGTTATGAACTCAATCCCGAAATCACACAAAACAGCACCATTGTGTACAATCAGGACGAGGCTTTTGAGAATGCCGATTTTATTTATGCCAAAAACTGGAGCAATTACAACAATTATGGCGCCATTACCTCTCAGGATTTGTCGTGGATGGTAACCCCGGAAAAAATGATGCTTACCAACCAGGCTAAGTTTATGCATTGTCTTCCGGTGCGCCGTAACCAGATTGTGAGCGATGCGGTTTTGGATGGCGATAATTCCATAGTGATTCCGCAGGCAAATAACAGAACCTATGCCACACAGGCAATACTCACTAAAATACTACAGGATGAAAACAGCTAAACCGGAACTAACTCTTGTTAAAATCGGCGGAAACATTATCGATGATCCGATCGCTTTGCATCAGGCGCTTACTGCTTTTTCACAGCTAAAAGGTAGCAAAATTCTGGTTCATGGTGGTGGTAAAGAAGCCAGTAAACTCGCTGCAATACTCGACCTCGAAACGCAAATGGTAGATGGTCGACGTATAACCGATCAGCCGATGCTGGATGTGGTTGTAATGACCTATGCCGGATTGATCAATAAACGAATGGTAGCGCAACTCAACGCATTGGATTGTCCGGCTTTTGGTTTTTCCGGAGCCGATGGCAATCTGATTCAATCGGAGAAAAGAACCGTTCAGGATATTGATTTTGGTTTTGTGGGCGATATTCGTCATATCAATACCCCGCAACTCCTTTCGCTTCTCAGTACAAAAGCGGTACCGGTATTTTGTGCCATCACACACGACGGAAAAGGTCAGTTGCTCAATACCAATGCCGATACCATTGCGGCCGAACTGGGTATTGCTTTGTCGGATACCTATTCCGTAAAAATCATCTATTGTTTTGAAAAACAAGGCGTGTTGATTAATACCAACGACGAATCGTCCCTGATTCCATTACTAACGACATCGAAATACCGCGATCTGCTGGCTATCGGTGCCATTTATTCGGGAATGATTCCCAAACTCGATAATTGTTTCAGAGCATTGACAAAAGGCGTCGATCGCGTGATCATCGGAAACCTATCCACTTTAGAAAACCAAAATACATTATGTACCGTCATCCAGCTGTAAATATGAAAACGATAATCAATTTAACCGCCGAAGCGATTCTTTTACTAAAAAAGCTAATCGAAACCCCATCTTTTTCCGGAGAAGAAAACCAAACAGCTGTATTAATCGCCGACTGGTTCGAGCAACATGGCATTCCGTATCATCGGGAGAATAATAACCTCTGGGCCTATAATCGTCATTTCGACCGTACGAAGCCTACGCTATTACTCAATTCCCATCACGATACCGTAAAACCCAATCAGGCCTATACGCTCGATCCGTTTACCGCTTTGGAAGAAGACGGAAAAATCTTCGGGTTAGGTAGTAATGATGCCGGTGGTTGCCTTGTAGCCTTACTCGCCGCATTCGCTTATTTTTATCCGCAGGAAAACCTGTCGCACAATATCGTGATGGTGGCTTCGGCCGAAGAAGAAAGCAGCGGTCCAAACGGATTGAACAGCGTGTTACAACACCTTCCGGAACTGGATTGTGCCATTGTTGGCGAACCGACCGAAATGCAATTGGCCATAGCCGAAAAAGGACTTTTGGTATTGGACATAACCGTACACGGAACCGCCAATCACGCAGCGCATGAAAACCCGGATAATCCGATTTATAATGCGTTAAACGTAATCGAATGGTTTCGGAACTATCGTTTTGAAAAAGTATCCGAAATACTCGGTCCGGTAAAAATGAGCGTTACGCAGGTCAATGCCGGAAAACAACACAATGTCGTACCATCCGAATGCCAACTGGTGGTTGATATCCGTGTTAATGATCAATATAGCAATACCGAAATTCTCGATACGGTTGTACAATCCGTAAACGCAATCGTACAACCGCGATCGATGCATTTGAATGCTTCTTCCATCGCACCGGAACATCCATTGGTTCGATCGGGCGTAGCATTGGGGCGTACAACCTACGGCTCTCCTACCCTTTCCGATCAATCGGTTTTGAGTTGTCAATCTTTAAAATTAGGGCCCGGGAATTCGCTGCGTTCCCATACGGCCAATGAATTTATTTACCGCCATGAAATTGAAAAGGGAATCGCTTTGTATATCGAAATCCTTAATGGCTTTTTTAACAAAAAAACAGAATAGTATGAAACTATGGGAAAAAGGGATCACCACCGATCAGAAAATAGAAAACTTTACCGTTGGAAACGACCGTGAACTGGATCTGGTACTCGCCCGATACGATGTGCTGGCTTCAATTGCCCATGCTAAAATGCTGGCCAAAACAGGTCTATTAAAAGAACAGGAAGCCACCGATATCGTCTTGGCACTGGAAGATATTCTGCAATATTGCAACCGTAAAAATTTTACCATCGATACGGATTTTGAAGATGTACATTCCAAAATCGAATTTATGCTGATTGAAAAATTGGGCGCTACCGGAAAAAAAATTCATATGGCGCGTTCCCGAAACGATCAGGTTTTGGTGGCTGTACATCTTTATCTGAAAACCGAAATCGGCGAACTGAAAAATCTGATTACGGAGTTATTTGAATTACTGCTTGTTCTGGCCGAAAAGCATCAGGACGTTTTATTACCGGGCTATACGCATATGCAAATCGCCATGCCATCGTCGTTTGGTCTGTGGTTTTCCGCCTATGCCGAAAGTCTGATCGACGATATGATAGTAGTAAATGCCGCGCTACAAGTAGTCGATCAAAATCCGTTGGGTTCTGCAGCCGGCTATGGTAGTTCGTTTCCGATCGATCGTACGCATACGACTCAAACGCTAAAATTTTCAACCTTGAAATACAATGTTGTAGCCGCACAAATGAGCCGTGGCAAGTCCGAAAAAACAGCCGCTTTTGCAATGAGTAGCATCGCAGCAACCTTATCGAAAATGGCAACCGATGCGTGCTTGTATCTGTGCCAGAATTTTGATTTTATCAGGCTTCCCGGTCATTTAACAACCGGGTCGAGTATTATGCCGCATAAAAAGAATCCGGATTTATTTGAACTGATCCGCGGTAAATGCAATAGAATACAAAGTCTGCCCTACGAACTGACGCTGCTCACCAATAACCTGCCGAATGGTTATCACAGGGAGTTTCAGTTATTAAAAGAAGGCTTATTTCCAGCAATGGAAAATTTAAAATCCTGTTTGGAAATGACCTGTTATGCGTTACAAAACATCGAAATTAACACCTCCATTTTAGAGGATTCGAAATACAAACACCTCTTTACCGTTGATACACTGAACGAACTGGTAACCCGAGGCATTCCGTTTCGCGATGCGTATAAAATCGTAGCGGAACAAATTGAAAAAGGGACTTATAATGCGCCGGAAGCGATTTCTCATACCCACGAAGGCAGTATCAATAATTTGTGTCTGGATAAGATCCGTCAAAAAATGCAGGCGGTACTATAAAAAAAGAGGTTCCAAATGGAACCTCTTTTTTATTCGGCCCATCGTTTCAGATCGTCGGCCTGTATTGCACTGTGGGAAGCGTTATACACCGCTTTTCCATCTTTGATCACTATAAGTTGCGGCGATTCGTGCTGTACGTCAAAACGCTCCGCTATTCCATTCGAAAGCGGTCGCTGTGCCAATAAATCCAAAAAGTACACATCCAGTTCATCGTCCAGAGCATATTCCCGTTCAAATTGTTTTAAAGCCATACGGCTAATGCTACATCGGGTACTGTGTTTAAAAATAACCGCCGGTTTTTCGAAAGACTGTTCCGCAATCGCATCCAAAGTGGTCGTTTCTAAAAGTTTCCAGTTCACTTTTGAAGGAACAGCTTCTTCCTGTCCTCCGAATATTTTATCCAAAAATCCCATTTCTGTCCGATTTTACGCCATTTTGGCATTTATTTTTTGTAAATTTAAGTACTAAAACGCCAATTTGTCTTGTTTTTTACATTGGAACATAAATTGACTACTACCAATCAAAGTTAAAAAATAACTATCACAATCGACAAACAACATTTAAAAATATGAATTTTAATAACCTAACAATCAAATCTCAGGAAGCCCTGCAACAAGCGCAACAAATTGCGCAAGGTTCAGGCCATCAGCAAATCGAGAACGAGCATATCTTTAAAGGTATCCTCGAAGTTGATGAGAATGTGGCACCATTCATTTTGAAAAAACTGAATGTGAATGTAAACCTGTTCAAACAAATTCTGGACAGTACGATTCAAAGTTTTCCTAAAGTAAGCGGAAGCGAACTGATGTTTTCCCGCGATGCCGGAACAACCTTAAACGAAGCCGCCAATATTGCTAAAAAAATGAACGACGAATATGTATCGATCGAACATTTATTATTGGCAATATTCAAATCGAAAAGCAAAGTGGCACAGATCTTAAAAGATCAGGGTGTGACCGAAAAAGGCCTTGAAAGTGCCATTAATGAAATCCGAAAAGGCGAACGGGTAACCTCAGCTTCGGCCGAAGAAACCTATAATGCCTTAAACAAATATGCAAAAAATCTGAACCAGCTGGCCAACGACGGCAAACTGGATCCTGTGATCGGTCGTGATGAGGAAATCCGCCGTGTATTACAGATTTTATCCCGTCGTACCAAAAACAATCCGATGTTGGTTGGAGAGCCGGGTGTGGGTAAAACCGCAATCGCCGAAGGTCTGGCACACCGTATTGTTCAGGGAGACGTACCGGAAAACCTAAAAGACAAAGTGGTCTTTTCATTGGATATGGGGGCGTTGATTGCCGGAGCCAAATACAAAGGGGAATTCGAAGAGCGTTTAAAATCGGTGGTAAAAGAAGTAACTTCTGCCGAAGGTGACATCGTATTATTTATCGATGAGATTCATACATTGGTTGGTGCCGGAGGTGGCGAAGGCGCGATGGATGCCGCGAATATTCTAAAACCGGCTTTGGCCCGTGGCGAATTACGAGCCATCGGAGCGACTACGCTGGACGAATATCAGAAATATTTTGAAAAAGATAAAGCACTGGAACGTCGTTTCCAAAAAGTTATGGTGGACGAGCCGGATACCGAAAGTGCGATCTCGATCCTACGCGGTATCAAGGAAAAATATGAAGCACACCATAAAGTGCGTATCAAAGACGATGCGATTATTGCCGCTGTGGAATTGTCGCAACGCTATATCACCAATCGTTTCCTTCCGGATAAGGCGATTGACTTAATGGATGAAGCGGCTTCCAAATTGCGTATGGAAATCAACTCCAAACCGGAAGAACTGGATGTTTTGGATCGTAAAATTATGCAGCTGGAAATCGAAATTGAAGCTATTAAACGTGAAAACGACGAAAACAAGCTTAAAATATTAGGTCTGGATCTGGCCAATTTGAAAGAAGAACGCAACGAGATTTTTGCCAAATGGAAATCGGAAAAAGATGTTGTAGACAACATTCAGGCGACCAAACAGGAAATTGAAGATCTGAAATTACAGGCCGAACGCGCCGAACGTGATGGCGATTACGGTAAAGTAGCCGAAATCCGTTACGGAAAAAGCAAAGAAGCGCAGGAACGTCTGGATGTCTTGCAAAAACAATTACAGGAAAACCAATCCGGTCATTCTTTGATTAAGGAAGAGGTTACCCATGACGATATTGCGGAAGTCGTAGCCAAATGGACCGGTGTTCCGGTAACCAAAATGCTGCAAAGCGAACGCGAAAAATTATTAAAACTGGAAGACGAATTGCACCACAGAGTGGTTGGACAGGAAGAAGCCATACAGGCAATTAGTGATGCCGTACGCCGTAGTCGTGCCGGTTTACAGGATTCCCGTAAACCTATCGGTTCGTTCCTGTTCTTAGGTACAACCGGTGTGGGTAAAACCGAATTGGCAAAAGCCCTGGCCGAATACCTGTTTGACGATGAAAATGCGATGACACGTATCGATATGAGTGAATATCAGGAACGTCATAGTGTGAGCCGATTGGTAGGTGCGCCTCCGGGATATGTCGGTTATGACGAAGGTGGACAGTTGACGGAAGCCGTTCGAAGAAAACCGTATTCCGTAGTCTTATTGGATGAAATCGAAAAAGCCCATCCGGATACGTTTAATATCCTGTTACAGGTATTGGACGAAGGACGCTTAACGGACAACAAAGGTCGTCTGGCTGATTTTAGAAATACGATTATCATCATGACTTCCAATATGGGTAGTCATATCATACAGGAGAAATTCGAGAATCTGAAAGGAAGTATCGAAGCGGCAACCGAAGCGGCCAAAGTGGAAGTACTTGGTTTACTAAAACAAACCGTTCGTCCGGAATTTATTAACCGTATTGATGAGATCGTGATGTTTACACCGTTGAGTTCGGCCAACATCCGTGAAATCGTAGGATTACAGTTAAAAAGCGTGATCAAAATGCTGGCACAACAGCATATTACGATGGATGCCACACCGGAAGCGATCGATTATCTGGCGCAAAAAGGATACGATCCGCACTTTGGTGCGCGTCCGGTAAAACGAGTGATTCAACGGGAAGTACTGAACGAATTGTCCAAGGAAATTCTTTCCGGTAAAGTAGCCACCGATAGTATCGTGTTACTGGACAGTTTCGACGGTCAATTGGTTTTCCGCAACCAGGCGGCAACCGATAACAAATAAAAAATAGCCGTAGTAACGGACGACAATATAGTATAATTTGTTTTTCATAATACCCGAAAGGGTTGGTTTTTGGTTGAAAACACCGGTCCCCACAAAAGGCCGGTGTTTTTTTATTCGCTAAAGTTTTATAAATTGGATTCCTTTTTCCAACGACTATGACACTAAGCAGCAGAGCCGAAAACTATATCAACACGCTCGATCGGAATCCGGAATGGATAAGTTCGACGCCAGCCATTCAAAAATACCTTTCCCGTTATCGTTTGGAAAACAGCGACCGATTATTCCAGATACAACAGGATTATTCCGGTTATACCTTTTCACCCGATAAGGATTCGGATTATGCCATCCGATTGTATTTTTTATCGGATGCCATCACCGCCAAAAATCAAAAGATCTATTATACGACCATCGACGGTAAAGCCGCTTTTTCGATGGATAACAGTAAAACCGAACCGTATTATCTGATTGCGGAAAATGGTGCGGTTTGGTATTGGGATGACGCGGTTAACCAGTATTTCTGTTTATACGAATCCATAGAGGTGCTGATCGAGATTTATGCACTGGAACGCGATTACCAGTATCATTCGTCTTTTCCGGCAAAAGATCTGGCCTCGGAAGACGTTAAATCAATTATCGACTACCTGAACCAACATTATACTTTTGTTCCGGAATGTTCCGATAGGTATCAATATTACTGGCAAACCGATTATGATCTGATCCGTATCCTGTATAACGACTATGAAAAGGAATATTCACTTGTGATCAATAGTGTTAGCCCTCATAATTTCCAATTGATCTTAGACGGACTCAAACGGGATAATCTGTATCTTTGATCCTCATTTCCGCTTACTATGATACGCCTACTTTCCGTTTTCCTTTTTTTAAATATATGTATCGGTTATTCGCAAAAGAACAGCCTTGACATTCGCCCGGTCAATCGTTTTAGCAATCTAAAATACCTTGCCGTTCACGGGGAAAAAATACAGGAGTTTAGCTATTCGGAATCGGTAATTCGCGCTGAAAAAAATCATTATGCCATTGCAATGACCATTCACGGTCACCAACGCAAATTTACGTTTCCATTTACAAAGGAGGACTTAAACGGAAAAGACAGCCTCAATTCGGGTCTGACAGAAGCTTTTTACGCCGAAAAGATAACGTATCATCTCGATGACAAGGAATACATTCTATACAAACACATCGATTACAATTGTTATGATCCGTTATGCGGCAGCAAACACGGTCATCGTACGATGATTACCGGTAGCAGCTATTTTAGTCCGGATTACGGCTTGCTCTTTATCAGTCAGAACAACAATATGACGCTGGAAATTCTGACTAGTATCAACGGAAAAGAAGCTCCGAAAGATTTGATCATCGCTATTCTAAAAGACAATCAGGTGGATAATCGTATTATTAAAGAATATAAAAAAGTAAAGCTGTAGATATCTTTCAAAACAGCAGTCCATAAAAAATTATTATTTAAAATTTTCAAGACATCGAAATGATTTACAAAAAAATTACCACTGATAATGAGCTATATATTTGGATGAATGGTAAGCTTCTTTTAAAGAAATGGATCGGAACTTCATATCACTCCAAAGTTTTTGATGTAACAGCATATGGAAAAAACACGTACATGAGCATAACTGAAAAAGGAAAACAAATCAATCCATAAAAGTCACTCATTAATGTCGTAGATAATCCAATCCTTTGCGATACCCGTCCATAATCGACTTAAACAATTCGCCGCTGGTTGGTGGTGTTAACACAATCGCATCCGCACCCGACGTAATGGCACTCTGAATACTTTCCAGACTTTTTCCGCCGGTGGCCATAATCGGATACCCCGGAACGGCATAACTAATATGTTCCAGAATCTTAGCGGTGTTTTTTCCGCCGGTGATATGAAAAATATCCACTCCGGCATCCACCCGATCCTGAAATGAAAAATCGGCTACCGAAACACTGGAAATAATCGGAATTGTAATCTTTTTCCGGATCACGTTGAGGTCTTTGTTTTTAAACGGCTGGTTTACAATTATAGCCGCCGCACCCAAGGCTTCCGCCTGTATAGCCATTTCCATTGCCACCTTCCCTTGCGTAAGCCCCCCGCCTACTCCACATATTACCGGTTTATCGGAAAAATCAATTAATGCCTTCATAATTTTCGGAGAAGGGGCAAATGGATAAACAGCCAATATTGCATCGGCATCATTGTTTTCAATGATCGCCATATCGGTCGAAAACAGTAATGATTTCACGTTTTTTCCGCCTAACATAATGCCGTTACAGTCTTCACTGATCATCTTAGGAGTGGTCAGTGGTTTCGGTGTGGCTTTTGGTCGCCTGAAAAGCCGCTGAAAAAAAGAGAGGGCTTTGGCTTCACCTTTCCAAATGGACATTATGTTAAGTTCGTGCTTCATTTCAATACTTTTAACACGGTAAAATTACAATCGTCAGGAACCGAAATAGGCCCTACTGGAAAAACCATATCCGATTCTGTAATATGACGCTAAAAAAATGTAGTAAAACTGAAATGTGCCCGGCTATCGGCACGGTATAATTCCGAAGAATTGAAAAGTCATCAAACTACTATAACGCTACTATAGAATGGTTTCGTATAAATTTTAGCAACATCTTAACATTATAACAGTTAGCTCTGATTTTTACCTAAAACATCTTTTTTAACTAAAAAAATGTTAATCCGGGTTTTTCCCCGTTTTTTTATCACAGGATAATGGTAATTTTGTATGACCTTCCACCTTAATTACAACTCGGTATGACTTCGAAACTATATTCCCTCCTGTTTGTATTCCTCGCAACAGTATCACTGAATGCGCAAGGCGTACGCTTTGAATCCGGTTTGGCAACCGCTCTCGAAAAAGCTAAAAAAGAAAACAAACCGCTGTTTATTGAATATTACAATGAAAACTGTTCGGTTTGTAAAACCCTGGATCCGGTATTTGAAGACGCCACTATGGGTGATTTCTACAATACCCATTTTGTCAATTACAGAATCAACACCGAAAACATTAAAAAAGAAGACAGTTTGTATATCGCGCAGTCCAAACTAAAACTGGAAAGCGTGCCGTATTTTCTGTTTTTTGATACCGATAACACGCTGATTCATTGTTCCGGAGCTAAAGCCGATGTCGGTTACCTCGTCAATACGGTTGGAAAAACGGCTTTGGATCCGGTGGAACGCACTGCAAATCTGGCCAAAAAATACGCCTCGGGCGACAAAAGCATTCGTACGTTATATGCGTATTCCACTTTGGTACAATTGTATAAAGACGATCGAATGACCAATCGTATTGCCAACGACCTGTACGACGCTTTTCCGAAAGACCAGTTGGGAACTCAAAAAAGTTATACGATACTAAAAAACTGCGTGTTCACCATCGATAACGGATTTTTCACCTATTGGGTCAATAATACCGATAAATTAAAAGGTTTTGAAACCGGTTCGAAAGCCGGAAATGAGATCAAAGTACTACAGGATATCCTGTTAAAAACGATCAACAGTGATGCTAAAAACAGTTGGAATCTCGCTAAAATCAAATCGGTAAAAGAACTGATCGAAAAAACCGGGCTTAGCACCAATCCGGATGCTTATGTATGGCAACAGGAAGCGGCAGTTTTGGTAAAAGACGGTCGGGAAACAGAAGCACTGGCTCTTTTTAGTAAGATGATCGAAAACGAAACCGTAGCCGGCGCGACCTACATTATCAACCAGTTTCTGGATATCGTAAAAGAGAAAAACAGTATTGCCGCGATCAAATCTAAAATTGATGCGTTACACAACCTGGCAAAAGACAACGATGATAAAGCCGATATGTTCTATACCGAACTGCGCTATTTTAAAAAAATCAACAACCAGGATGCGTTTAAAAAACTATTGGAAAAAGCCACTGCTTTTTATAAAACCAATCAAATGGATATGGCCCGTTTAACGGAATTTAAAGGGAATTAAAAAAATAAGCAGGAAAAATTTACCTCTTTCGACTAGGTAAAATCTTTTCCTGCTTCTCTATAGTACTCAATATTGTGTTTTTCCTCGTCAGAACGACTGTTGGAAAAATTGATTACTTTTTACATACATTGATAACACTGGCTACCAATTGTTTGTTTTCCTCTTTTTCGTTTTTCATGAGCATCGATTTTAGGATATAAACCACAATAATTCCCGGAATAGCCATGATCAATGCTGCTAAAGCTGTTGCTATTTTCTGACCCGGTAAAAATGCGAATGGTTCGATATGATTATACCCCATATAGGCACCAATACCCATAAAAGAAAATAACCCACCATACAATATTCTGGATCCCATTTTAGAAGATTCGTCAACATCTATTGAAAGTACCGTTGGGTTGTTTTTTACCCATTTTAATGTAACCGCGGCGCCAACTTTATCGCCTTTTCTGATTTTGATTTCATGCGACCAATCTTTATCCAACACACCAAATTCGCCTGCAGTAACCGAGTGTGTACTTCCAAATTGATTTTTTAGTTTCGCCAATAAATTGGTGGCCTCATTTTTTAAATTTGCTTCTCTGGTACCACTACCTTCCAAGGTGTAAACGATTTGTTTTTCTTCCATGTTTGTGTTTTATTAAGATTGTTTTTTGGTTTTAGTTTAATTTCAAATTAGATTTCAAAATATCTCGAAATTGTGAATTTTCAATATAAAACCGTGAAGATATTTAATTCTGATTTATTTCCAATTATTAAACTGACAAAAAAACGTTACATTTTCAAAATTTTAGTTATAATTCTATAGTATTCTGATAAAAATCAGCAATCTTGTTTTTTTAATAATATAAATCCACCCCGTTAAACAAGGACATCGCTGACGAAATTTTCAGGCTATTAATCGCCTTAAAAATATCCTGACAAAAAAAGAACACAGAAGACAATTATTTATATTTTTGGCAA
>NZ_JASLCE010000104.1 GCF_030146175.1 Flavobacterium sp.
TTTTACTAAACCGCTGCACAAATTATGTTGACATCCTTATCGATTAAAAATTTTGCTCTGATTGAACAGTTGGATATTCGTTTTTCGAACGAGTTTTCGATTATAACCGGGGAAACCGGAGCAGGAAAGTCGATCTTATTGGGCGCGTTAGGCCTGGTGTTGGGACGCCGTGCGGATTTAACCTCCCTAAAAGATAAAGAACAGAAATGTGTGATCGAAGCACATTTCGAAATTCAATCCTACGCATTACAGCCTTTTTTCGAGGAAAACGATCTCGATTACGAAACGACAACCATCATTAGAAGGGAAATCCTGCCATCGGGTAAATCGAGGGCTTTCGTCAATGATAGTCCGGTAAACCTACAGGAATTACAGGAGTTGGGCGATTTTTTACTGGATATTCATTCACAACACCAAACACGGGAATTAACAGACGAAGCTTATCAGTTGCAAATTCTGGATGCCTTAGCCGGTCATCAGGACTTGTTACAGGATTATAAAACCCGTTTGTCGCGTTATAAAGCCATCCGTTCGCAATTAAAACAATTGCAATCGGAAAAAGACGCCTTGTTAAAAGAACAGGATTATAATAGTTTTTTATTGGAAGAGCTATTGGCGGCCAATTTAAAAGACGGCGAACAGGAAGAACTGGAAGCCGCTTTCGAACGATTAAACAACGTGGAATTTATTCGGGAAGCACTGGATAAGTCGATGATGATTGCTAATGAAGAGCAAATCGGACTTATTCAGAACTTAAAAGAAGTCAAAGCGACCTTGCTAAAAATAGCACCGTTGTCTATAGAATATCAGGATTTGTCCGACCGGGTTTCCAGTGTGCTGATTGAGTTTGATGATATTGCCGATGAATTACAACGGCATTCTGAAGCCTTAATGAGTGACCCGGAACAATTGGAACTGACCAATCAGAAATTACAAAATATCTATTCGCTTCAGAAAAAGCACCAGGTAAATACCGTTGCCGAACTGTTGGCAATCCAACAGGCGCTTGACGAAAAAGTTGTTCAGGCCGACGATATGGATAGCCGGATTGAAGCCTTAAACCGGGAAGAAACGGAGCTAAAAGAAAGTTTAAACGGATTGGCGGAAACGATTTCGGCAAACCGTACAAAAGCAGCACCGGTTTTAATCGGACAAATAACCGAAATACTCGCGGAACTGGGTATGCCAAATGCCCGTTTTGAATTCGATATCCGCCCGTCGGAAACGTTTTTACCATTGGGAAAAGACGAAGCGCAATTGTTGTTTTCGGCCAACAAAGGAACCAGTTTCGGATTGCTGAAAAAAGTAGCTTCCGGAGGGGAAATGTCGCGAATTATGCTGGCTGTAAAAGCCATACTGGCCAATTATACCAAGTTGCCAACCATTATATTTGATGAAATTGATACCGGAGTTTCCGGGGAAATTGCCCATAAAATGGGGGATATTATGAAAAAGATGAGTCGGAAAATGCAGGTTTTTGCCATTACGCATTTACCGCAAATTGCCGCCAAAGGAAATCAGCATTATAAAGTATTCAAATTCGTACAGGGAGAAACCACGGTTTCCGAATTAAAACTGCTGACCAATGAGGAGCGTATTGTGGAGATCGCGGAAATGCTTTCCGGAAAAGATATCTCCGATTCGGCACGAAACCACGCCCGATCGTTATTAATGGATTAAAAGGATTTTGTTTTGGAAGAAAATATTAGTTACTACGAAAATCAGTTCATCCGGGCTGATGCTTTGATTTCGGATGGAAATGTGTCCGAAGCAAAAGAAATTCTCGAAGAAATTCTGGATCAGTATCCGGATTTTGGAAAAGCACACAATCACCTGGGATGGATCTATTATACGAAACTGAGTAATCACGAAAAAGGAGCCTATCACTACAAACTGGCCATGCGTTTTGACCCGAAATACCCGGCGGCTTACCTGAATTATACCTATTTATTAGTTGATCTGGGACGATTAGAGGAGGCTAAAGAGCATATCGCCGAAACGCTGAATACACTTGAAGGAGCCGATAAAGCATCCTATAATAGCGAATTGGGACGGATTTATGAAATGGAATTTAACCTGATTCCGGCTTATGAAGCCTATAAAAAAGCGGCGTCCTACGGGTTTGGCGCTCAGTTTATTGAGAATATGAAGATGAATATGAACAGGGTGAAAGATAAAATGACTATTTTTGAAAAATTAAAATTGAAATTTACTTAAAAACATAGCTATGTACAATTTATTAAAAGGAAAAAGAGGGATCATTTTTGGAGCGTTAGATGAGAATTCAATCGCCTGGAAAACGGCTGAGCGCGTACATGAAGAGGGAGGAACATTTGTTTTGTCCAATGCTCCGATTGCAATGCGTATGGGTACGATCAACCAGTTGGCAGAAAAAACAGGTTCCCAGATAATTCCGGCTGATGCTACTTCCGTTGAAGATTTGGAAAACCTGGTAGAAAAGGCAATGGAAATCCTTGGTGGTAAGATTGACTTCGTTTTGCACTCCATTGGGATGTCTGTAAATGTAAGAAAAGGAAACCACTATACGAATCAGAATTATGATTTTACAGAAAAAGGATGGGACGTATCTGCGGTATCCTTCCATAAAGTAATGCAGGTTTTATACAAAAAAGACGCCATGAACGAATGGGGAAGTATCGTAGCCTTAACCTATATGGCGGCACAACGTGTATTCCCGGATTATAACGATATGGCCGATAATAAAGCCTATTTAGAGTCGATCGCACGTAGCTTCGGATATTTCTTCGGAAGAGACAAAAAAGTACGTGTAAACACGATTTCACAATCGCCTACGCCAACGACTGCCGGTCAGGGAGTAAAAGGTTTCGGTGGATTTATTTCTTTCGCCGATAAAATGTCGCCGCTAGGAAATGCTTCTGCTTTAGACTGTGCTAACTATACCGTAATGATGTTCTCGGATCTTACTAAAAAAGTAACGTTGCAAAACCTGTTACATGACGGAGGATTCTCGAATATGGGAGTAAGTCAGGAAGTAATGGAAGCTTTCGAAGAAGGATTAGCCAATAAAAACGACTAAAAGTATAGCGTAATTGAAAATAGAATTACTCGTGAAAACCATCTCTTTGAGGTGGTTTTTTTCTTTTTATAAAGTTTATCTTTGTTAAAAAATAAAGAACCCATGTATTTTTCATTGATAATTCCGGTGTATAACCGACCGGATGAAATTGAGGAACTGTTGCAAAGTTTGGTGCGACAGAATTATAACGAAGCTTTCGAAGTCGTGATAGTGGAAGACGGCTCTACTATTCCGTGTGAAACGGTTGTGGAGGCGTTTAAAAGCAAATTGTTTATTTCCTATTACAACAAACCCAATTCCGGGCCGGGCGATTCCCGTAACTACGGAATGCGAAAAGCTATCGGACGCTATTTTATTATTTTGGATTCCGATTGCATCTTACCGGAAAATTACGTAACTTCCATAGCCAATAACCTACAAAAAAACTATGTAGATTGTTTTGGCGGACCTGACAATGCATTGGATTCTTTTTCGGACATTCAGAAGGCCATTAATTTTACGATGACGGCATTTCTGACCACGGGCGGTATTCGGGGCGGTTCCGAAAAAATCGGAAAATTCCAGCCGCGAAGCTTTAATATGGGCTTGTCTAAAAAAGCATTTGAAGCCTCCGGAGGATTTGGAAACATTCATCCGGGAGAAGATCCGGATCTGTCGATACGACTGTGGGAAATGGGATTTGAAACCAGATTGTACAAAGATTCGTATGTATATCATAAACGACGTATTGATTGGAGTAAATTCTATAAACAGGTCAATAAATTTGGAAAAGCAAGACCAATATTGGATTCCTGGTATCCAAAATACCGGAAAATAACCTTCTGGTTTCCAACCTTATTTTGCTTTGGATTTCTGGTTGCGATAGCGCTTTATGCATTTGGAATTCCGTTGCTTTTTCAGTGTTATGCTTTATATTTTGCGATTTTATTCCTATCGGGAATCATTGAAAATGCGAGTTTAAAGATTGGGTTTTTAGCGGTTATAGCCGCCGTAATTCAATTTTACGGCTACGGAATCGGCTTTTTTAAATCGTTTTTTAGGATAACTGTACTAAAAAAACAGCCGGAAAAGGCATTTCCGGAATTATTTTTTAAAAAATAAGACATGACAAAAATTGTAGGACTCACCGGCGGGATCGGAAGTGGGAAGTCGACCATCGCGGAATATATTCATTCGAAAGGTATTCCGGTTTATATAGCTGATGATCAGGCGAAAAGAATAATGGACGATCCTGAAATTGTAAAAAAAGTCCGGGAAATTTTTGACGAGAATGTTGTAGAAAATGAAAAATTAAATCGCAAAAAAATTGCAGAATTAGTGTTTTCTTCACCTAATTTATTAAAAAAATTAAATGAAATTATACATCCGGCTGTTAAAGAAAATTTTGATAAATGGTTAAAAAATAATAAAAAAAGTAATTTTATAGTTAAAGAAGCTGCAATTCTTTTTGAGAGCGGTAGTTATAAAGATTGCGATAAAATAATATTGGTAACGGCTCCGCAAGATATTCGTATTGAACGGGTTATGAATCGGGATAAAGTTAGTCGCGATCAGGTACTCGACCGTATGAAAAACCAGTGGGACGATGCGAGGAAAGCAGAATTTAGCGATTATATAATAGACAACACCGATTTGGTCATTTCTTTAAAAGAAGTGGATTTAATTCTTAAAGAATTGAATAAAATGTAAAAACCGCCATAGATGTTAATCTTTGGTTAATGTTTTTAAGGAATAAATGTTAAAATGTTAATTTTGTTTTGATGAATAAAACGAGATTCCTCTTATTGATAATCCTGATGAGCCTGTCGTTGGTGGGTATTATTCTGGTACAATTATTCTGGATTAATACTTCCTACAAGAACAACGAAGAACAATTCAAGTACCACGTACAACAGGTTATCGGTAGTGTAGCGAATAAACTACAACAACAGGAGTACTTTGAGTTCTATGAAAAGTTCAACAAGTTAAAGGACAGTATTGGAAAAGTACCGAGACAAAGCGATTTGTTAGAGTATTTTTATGTAAAACGCGATCCGAAAACCAACGAGCAAATCATTTACTCCAATACCATCGTTTTAGAAGATTACAATTTAAACCGTTCGTTCTTTGATAAAAGATCTGACTCCGTTTCGCTCAAAAGTTTCGTAGCGAAACGAAAAACAGAAATCTATAATGGAAATGTGGTCGATAATGCCGCAACTTTTCAGAAAGCACCAATGCCTGATGTAACGATCGAAAAGGAAGGAAATCTCGATATTCTGGATAAAGCCCAGTTTGAGATTTACTTTAAGGATATCGTAGGTTTAAAACCGATTCAGGAGCGTGTTTCGAAAGAGAAGCTGCACAATATGCTGCAAAACGAACTCAGTCAGTACGGTGTGAAGACGCCTTTTGAGTTTGGAATTTACAGCAATATGCTGGCCACCAAAGTAAAATCGGAAAATTTTAATTACGATAAAAACTCAACCTACAGTATTCCGGTGTTTCCGGATAACGAAGGACAAAGCAAATACCAGCTATTGTTGAGTTTTCCACAAAAAAATAAATTCCTTTTTTCGTCATTGGTCGGTATAACCACCCTTTCCATCATCTTTACGCTGGTCATTATTGTAGCCTATTTTAGCGCACTAAACCAGCTGATACGACAAAAACAGATTTCGGAGATCAAAACCGACTTTATCAACAATATGACCCATGAGTTTAAAACACCTATTGCCACGATCAATCTGGCTTTGGATGCGATTAAAAACCCAAAGATCATCGATGATAAAGAAAAAGTACAACGCTACCTGCAAATGATACGGGATGAGAACAAACGAATGCACGCACAGGTAGAAAATGTACTGCGGATTTCCAAGCTTGAAAAACGGGAATTGGAAATCAGTAAAGAACCAACAGATGTTCATACGATAATAGAAGATGCAATGGAGCATGTTAACCTTATTGTGGAAGACCGCGGCGGGATCATTAAAGAACATCTGAATGCCAAACGAACCACGATATTGTTAAACGACGTACATTTTACGAATGTAATGGTTAACATACTGGATAATGCAATAAAATATTCACCGGAAGCACCGATAATTGACGTGATAACAGAAAATGTCAAAGATTTTATACTGATAAAAGTAAAAGATCACGGAGCGGGAATGAGTAAAGTGGCTCAAAAAAGAATTTTTGAGAAATTTTACCGGGAACATACCGGCGATTTACACAATGTAAAAGGACACGGGCTTGGATTAGCCTATGTAAAGCGAATTGTTGAAGACCATAACGGTCAGATATTCGTTGAAAGTGAGAAGGGAAAAGGAAGTACCTTCATTATAAAAATGCCACTAATAAATTAATGATATGGATACGACTAACAAAAAAATTCTTTTAGTAGAAGATGACCCCAATTTTGGAGCAGTGCTCAAAGATTACCTTTTAATAAATGATTTTGAAGTTACTTTAGCCAAAAACGGAATGGAAGGTTTCGAAAAATTCAAAAAAGACAACTTCGATTTATGTATTTTGGACGTAATGATGCCTTACAAAGATGGTTATACCTTAGCGAGAGAAATCCGCGAGAAAAATAAAGAAGTGCCGATTATCTTTTTAACGGCCAAATCAATGAAAGAAGACGTTTTAAAAGGGTATAAAGTAGGTGCAGATGATTATTTGAACAAGCCTTTTGACTCGGAAGTTTTATTGATGAAGATCAAAGCGATCATTCAGCGTAAAGCTTCAGAAGTAAAAACAGACAATACAAAATTTGAATTCCAGATTGGTAAATTCCATCTGAACTCCAAATTGCGTTTCCTTTCGTTCCAGAATGAGGAGCCGATCAAATTGTCACCAAAAGAAAATGAATTGCTAAAAATGTTGGCCTTACATGAAAACGATTTGATGCCAAGAGAATTAGCATTAACCAAAATTTGGAGAGACGACAACTACTTCACCTCAAGAAGTATGGACGTTTATATTGCCAAATTACGTAAATACCTGAAACAGGATGAGGATGTTGAAATCCTGAACATCCACGGAGAAGGTTTCCGTTTGGTGATCAAAAATAAAGTTACAGAATAAAAAGCACCCAAGCTACTTAGAAAAAAAGAAGCGCCCGGATTTGAATCCGGGCGCTTTTTTTATGACTTATTGAATACACCTGACAGGTTTTCGAAACCTGTCAGGTGTTTTAGGTGGTTTCAAAAACCTGTCAGGTGTATTATAGGGTTCGCTTATTTCCAGTCCAATTGTAGTGCGAAACAGGTTTTATCGGCTTTAGCAACCGAAAAATAAGTTGGTTTGACTTCCGGTGTTTTATGAATCGAGATCGTATCATTCAGGCTCAATTCCCGTAAAAAATTCATTTCAAAGCTTTTGATTTCCTGTTTCAGGACGGCTTTAGCATCGAGCGTATCCAAACACCATTCCAGGTATTTTACGTTGTTTACGTGATTCACAATGTCCAGATCAGATAATACCACATTTCGGTTGGCTACCGTTTCCGTATCGCGGGAAACATTAATCTTGGAAAAGTGCTGTTCGGTGGCATGCCATTCCGGATATTTCTCAAAATGTTCATGTGGTAACGCCAAGGCTTCGGCTTTTCGGAGTTTGGTATTAAAAACCGCCCAAAAAGTAGACGCTCCGGCTAGTTTTTTTCCATTCAGATACATTTCGATATTTCGGATGGAACGCGAACCCTGTAGGTCTTCGATCCAGGTTTTAACGGTTACTTTGTCCATCCATTTGGGAAGAACGTCGGTTATTTCTACGCGAATACGACTCAAAACCCAGGCCTGATCGTGTTGTTGCATATCATTAAAACTCAATCCACCGTGAATGGAATGTTCTGCAGCTGTTAATTGCAGGATATTGCACAAATCGACATATTTCAGGTAACCGAAAGGAGTACATTGTGTAAAATTAATTTCCCATTCGTGTTCGAAAACGGAAGTAAAATCAGGGGATATAGGCATTGTTATGTATTTTGGGTTTGTTGATCCGCATACGCGATAAGCTGCTCAACCGGTGTATTATAATCGAACCATTGGGCGTTTTCGGTACGTTTAAACCAGGTAATCTGCCGTTTGGCAAAGCGCCGTGTATTCTTTTTAATTTCTTCGATAGCAAAATCGAGTGTGTAATCACCGTCAAAATAACTAAATAATTCCCGATAACCGACGGTTTGTAAGGCGTTTAACGTTTTATTGGGATAAAGCAATTTGGCTTCTTCGAGCAAACCGGCATCCAACATCAGATCCACACGGCGATTGATACGGTCGTACATTACTTCGCGCTCTGCTTCCAGTCCGATGACTACCGGAATAAAATTGCGTGCATTTTTTTTCTGATTCAGAAAGGAAGAATACGGTTTTCCGCTACCAAGACTAACTTCCACAAAACGCATCATACGCTGTGGGTTTTGTAATGTTTGCGGATTTTTGGCATATATTTTTTGATAATATTCCGGATCGAGTCGTGCGAGTTCTTCCTGAAGGTAGGTAATTCCTGTGTTTTCGTAGTTTTCCCGAATGTTTTCCCGTACCGACGGATCGATGTCCGGAAAATCATCAAAACCCTTTAAAATGGCATCTACATACAAACCGGAACCGCCCACCATAATCTGGACATTGTTTTTAGCAAACAGTTCGTCGAGCTTGGTTGTAGCGTCTCTTTCGAAATCACCAACCGTATACGGATCGAAAACCGAAATATGCTGGATAAAATGATGCGGCGCTGCGGCAAGTTCAGTAGCAGACGGCACCGCGGTACCGATGGTCATTTCTTTAAAAAACTGACGACTGTCGCAGGAAAGGATATCGCATTTAAAATGTCGGGCGAGTTCTATGCTTAAAGCCGTTTTGCCAATAGCGGTTGGGCCTATAATGGTGATCAGGTAGTTAGCCATTTGTTAATTTTTCGCCACAATGATGGCAATATCTGGAATCTTCGTTATAAATGATGGTTGTACAGGACGGACATTTTCGTTTTCCGTCTATATCCGGAGCATTTCGTTTGGCGTTGGCAAACTCGGCTGTTACGATACCGGTTGGAACTGCAATGATACCATAACCCATGATCATAATAAAAGCCGCGATAATCTGACCTAAGGTTGTGATCGGAGCAATATCGCCATAGCCTACGGTTGTAAGGGTAACAATACACCAGTAAATGCTTACCGGAATACTGGTAAACCCGCTTTCCGGACCTTCGATAACATACATGATGGCGCCAAGTAAAATGGAAACCACCAAAATAAAGTAAATAAATACGATGATTTTGGTTCGACTGGCTTTAATGGCCAGTTTTAGCTGGGATTCCTGACCGGTAAAATGCACCAGATTCAGAATTCCAAACAAACGAAGTAGTCGTAAGGCTCTGATAACAGACAACATTCGTGATCCGGGGACAAAAAAGGACAAATACATCGGTAAGATGGAAATAAGATCCACGATACCGTAAAAGCTAAAAATATATTGTAGCGGACGTCTGTTACAAATGATTCGGAGTGCGTATTCGATACTGAAAAACACGGTGATAATCCATTCCGAAACCACGATAAATGTATGGTGCTTCAAATCGAGTTTTTCGATCGATTCGAGCATTACCAGTAAAACACTCAATAGAATAACACCCAATAAGGCCAAATCGAAAAGACGTCCGGCAAACGTATTGGAACCATAAATAACAATATACGTTTTTTGCTTAAAAAGATCGTATTTGGTTTTTAAAGCTTTCAAAACGGTTAGGTGTTAAAACGTTACTACTTTGTTGACTTTTTTCTTTCGCAGGTAATTCTGGATAATATTGCGTGTGTCCCGGTTGTTTTCCATCGGGATAATGATCTTTTTTAGAATATCGATATTATTGATCTGATAATTCAGGTCGTAAAAACAATAGCCTTTATAAATGCCGTTTTCTACCAATATGGCCGTTCTTTCGTCGATACTGCGACCGCGATCCACAATAACCATATTTTGGTTCTGAAACTGATAGTTGTCAATAAAATCCTGTACGCGTACATTGTATTCTGCAGGACTTTCCTTACCGATACAAGCGCCGTTACATTGTTTGATATCGTATTGAAAACAACCTTTTTTAGTGTCGTACAAACCATTGATCTTCTGACATAACTGGTATTCGACAGTAATCTTATGCAGGAAGTTTTTACCTTCCACAACGGTTACAAAAGAGGTGATCTCTTTTTTACGACCATCGGCTTTAGCCAGACGAAGGCTCAAATAACCCTCACTGTCTTTTTCGGCATATAAAGCCCATGGAAAGATGGTTTTGCGTTGGGCGCGGTTATAAACCGGTTTGTTGATCTTGATTTCTTCGCTTTCTTTTAAAAGCGCAATCAATTCGCTACCGGTTTCTTCAAAAGTGACGGCGTAGACCTCGTTTTGTATTTTTTTAGCCTTACGGGAAGTCCCTGTAAAATGCTGGTTTACGCGTTTTTTTATGTTTTTGCTTTTGCCGATATAAATAATGGTTCCGTCTTCGCGATGGATATAGTAAATGCCGGTTTTGGATGGAATACCTTCCACAATATCCAGCAATTTTGGCGACATCCCGGATTTGATTTCCTTTTTGATAAACGTGGTAACGATTTCCTTTTTAAGATCCTTGGACAAAAGCATTTTAAACAGCTTTACGGTAGCCATTGCATCGCCGGTTGCGCGGTGACGGTCGGCGATTGGAATTCCAAGACTACGAACCAGTTTTCCAAGACTGTAGGAAGGTTGGTCGGGAATTAGTTTTTTGGACAGCTCCACAGTACACAGCGTATTTCGGTTGAATTCATAACCCAGTCGGCGGAATTCCATACGGAGCACGCGATAATCGAAAGCCGCATTATGGGCTACGATAATACAATCCTGTGTGATTTCGATGATGCGTTTGGCGACTTCATAAAATTTAGGAGCCGAACGCAGCATGGCATTATTAATACCGGTCAGTTTAACTACAAACGGTTGTATGGGAATTTCAGGATTGACCAGACTAATAAACTGATCAACCACTTCATGGCCGTCGAAACGATAGATAGCAATTTCGGTAATGCCCTCTTCGTTATATTGTCCTCCTGTCGTTTCTATGTCAAGTATAGCGTACAATTCTGTGTCTGAGTTTTAAAATTCGCGGTTAGCGGGAGCCAAAAATACTGCTTCCGATCCGTACCATTGTACTGCCGCAGTCGATAGCAATCGCATAATCGCCCGACATGCCCATAGATAAAATGGAAAGGTCAGTAGTTTGGGTTTTGTTATTTTTATACGTGTCAAAGATAGCTTTTAAACGGCTAAATTCTTTTTTAATTTGTGCTTTACTATCGGTAAAGGTTGCCATTCCCATTAATCCCGTAATTCGCACGTTTTGTAAGTCCTGTAAAGCATCGGAAGTGAGCAATGTTTTTAATTCGTTTTCATCCAATCCGAATTTGCTTTCTTCTTCGGCTATATATATCTGCAGCAGGCAATCGATAACCCGATTGTTTTTTTGCGCCTGCTTGTTAATTTCCTGTAATAATTTTAAACTGTCCACACCGTGAATTAGGCTCACATAAGGCGCCATATATTTCACTTTATTGGTCTGAACATGTCCAATCATATGCCATTGGATATCCTTAGGCATTTGTTCCCATTTCTCGGTCATTTCCTGGATCTTATTTTCACCGAAAATACGCTGACCGGCTTCATAGGCTTCCATTAAATCGGAAACGGGTTTGGTTTTGGAAACGGCTACCAGCGTAACCTGTTCCGGTAAGCCTGCTTGTATTGCGGTAAGATTTTCACGTATTGTCATAGCGTCATTACTGTTTTTGCCAAAATTAAATTTCATAAACCACAAGACCGCTTCTGAACTTCGGTTCGATAAACGTGCTTTTTGGTGGCATGATCAAATTGGCATCGGCCAGATCCTTAATTTCTTTAATATTAATCGGGAAGAGCATAAAACCGACTTCAAATTCGCCATTATCGACCTGTTCTTTGATGGTTGTAATGGATTTTGTACCGGGAACATATGCAATTCTGTCGTCCGTTCGCAAATCTTCAATACCCAGTATCGGTTGTAAAACCGTTTTGTAAAGAATCTGAGCATCTAACCCGGACAAGGCATCATCAAAGATAAAGTTTTCTTCTTTAAGTTTTAAAGAATAAAAATCGTTATCCAGATACATACCGAACTCAAATTTATGCTTTGGTTTCCACAATTCCTGCTTTTTGCTTTTGATCACAAAATTATCGGCCAGTTTTTTGATAAAATCATCTTTGGTAAAACCATTCAAATCGCGAATCAATCGGTTGTATTCGTATATTTTTACGTTGGTATCGGCAATCAGATAACTCATAAAATAATCCAGATTCTGATTCCCGGAATTTTTGTCCTGTTCGTATAATAATTCCGCCGATGCAGAACGATGATGACCGTCGGCAATATACAAATCGCCAATGCTTTTAAATTGTTCCTGTAGCCATTGGATTTCGTTTTCGTCTGCAATCTTCCAGAGCGTATGTTTCTCTTTATTTGTCGTAGAAAAGTCCAATAGCGGACGTTCCTGCGATTTCGCTGTGATCCATTCGCTTAAAGCGGTAGTACTGTTATAGGTGATCAATACAGGTTCGGTATTAAAACCGGTTTGATGCAAATAATCTTTAAATAAATCCACACGATACTGTAACGTATCTTCGTGTTTTTTGATCACGTTATCCTGATAATCCTTGATGGAGGTTCCGGCCAGGATTCCGATAAACGCATGGTTTTTGGATTCGATCTGGTACAGATACAATACCGCCTTTTCTTCCTGAACCAGAATCCCGTCCCGCTTAAAATCGGCATATTTATGAGCCACAGCTTTAAAGCGCTTGTCAAAACCGATTTTTTGCTGGTTCATATACGCCGGATTTAAAATATGCAAAAAGGAAAACGGATTAAACTCCAGGTAAGCAGCCAACTCGGTTGCCCCGTAATCGTCGTACGAACGGGAAGTCACCAGACTTACTTTGTCTGCCGTAGGATGAACCGCTTTAAAAGGTTGTATTATAGCCATTGAATCGAAATTAAAATTGGCAATTGATAACCGAAATTACCAATTGCCAATCGGGTATACGTATCATTATGCGAACATTTTCGCAACTTTCTCTGCTTTTTTGCTTTCGGAATAATCGTAGAAACCTTCACCGGATTTTACACCCAGTTTTCCAGCCATTACCATGTTTACCAATAATGGGCAAGGTGCGTATTTCGGATTTTTAAATCCGTCGTACATTACGTTAAGGATCGAAAGACATACGTCCAATCCGATAAAATCAGCTAATTGCAATGGTCCCATCGGATGTGCCATTCCCAGTTTCATTACCGTATCGATTTCGGATACACCGGCTACGCCATTGTATAGCGTTTCGATAGATTCGTTGATCATTGGCATTAAAATACGATTAGCTACAAATCCGGGATAGTCGTTTACTTCCACTGGTGTTTTACCTAGTTTTACAGACAACTCCATAATCGTTTTGGTTACTTCGTCTGTCGTGTTATAACCGCGGATGATTTCGACCAGTTTCATAATCGGCACCGGGTTCATAAAGTGCATTCCGATAACACGTGCCGGGTTTTTCACCACAGAAGCAATCTGCGTAATGGAAATGGAAGAAGTATTGGAAGCTAAAATGGTATTTTCATTACAAACCTCGCTTAGTTGTTTAAAAATGTTCAGTTTTAACGTTACATTTTCCGTAGCTGCTTCTACAACCAGGTCAGCATTTACCACACCGTCTGCAATATCGGTATAGGTGATGATGTTTTCGATAGTCGCTTTTTTGTCGGCTTCGGTAATGGTTCCTTTGGCAATCATACGATCCAGGTTACCTACGATGGTAGCCATTCCTTTTTCCAGTGATTTTTCGGAAATATCGATTAATAATACTTTAAAACCGCTTTGTGCAAAAGTATGCGCAATTCCGTTGCCCATTGTTCCGGCTCCGATTACAGCTATGTTTTTCATTTTTATGGTTGTTTTTTAATGTTTGTTATGATTCCGTTTGATAGTAACGTATTCGGGATGATAATCCTGTTTTGGGTATCGTCCAGAATAATGGTGTCGTGTAAATTTACTTCCAGTACACGTCCCGATTTGCCCTGAAATTCGATATAATCGTTTACGCGAAATGGTTTGAAAATCAGGATAAAAATACCGCCTACGATATTGCTCAGTGCCTGTTGTGAGGCAAATCCGGCGATTAAGGTGGTTACACCGGCACCGGCGAGTAACGAATGACCGTAGGTTTTGGCGATCGGTAAGGTGAGCAATGCCCATCCAAATCCGAAAAGATAGATAATAGCGGTCGCGAAATGTTTAAAAAAAACATAATTCGTCGGATCGCTGTCTATGATGTTGGATTTTTTGAAGATCAGTCGCTTTAGATACAAATTGGCAAAATACGAGAATAGCAACGTCAGTCCGCAAATAATTGCGAAATGTACCAGCGTTTCCGTATCCTGAAGCAACTTTTGGATCATGGTTATTTTTTAAAACAGTCAATAATTTGATGTGCCACACGAAGTGCCTCTGTTCCGTCTTCCAATGTTACAATTGGTGTTGTATTGTTGTTGATGGCATCGGCAAAAGTCTCCAGTTCGTCCAGAATGGCATTGTTTTGTTCCACACTCGGATTGTCGTAATAGATTTGCTTTTTGACCCCTTCGGCAT
This sequence comes from Flavobacterium sp., assembly GCF_030146175.1. Lineage (GTDB taxonomy): Bacteria > Bacteroidota > Bacteroidia > Flavobacteriales > Flavobacteriaceae > Flavobacterium. Next base: position 14,754 of record NZ_JASLCE010000104.1, read on the forward strand.
TTTGAAGGATCATATCAAAATCGCCGGGTACTTCCGGAGCGTCTTTCATTTTCACCACTTCGCAGATTTTCTCGAGGTAATCCACCGAAATATAGGCATCTTTCTGGAAAAAACGGGCTTTACGCATGTTTTTCATCGAAATCCGACTGGAAGTTACGTTGGCCACACAACCGTTTTCGAACTCAATACGGGCATTGGCAATGTCCGGAGAATCGCTGATCACCGAAACACCACTGGCGCTAATATTTTTTACTTTGGATTGTACCACACTTAGAATCGCGTCGATATCGTGAATCATCAGATCCAGTACTACCGGAACATCGGTACCACGCGGATTAAACTCCGCCAGACGGTGCGTTTCGATAAACATCGGATTTTCGATTTTGTCTTTTACCGCTTTAAAAGCCGGGTTAAAACGTTCCACATGACCTACCTGACCTTTAACCTGATGTTTGGTTGCCAGCGCAATAATTTCACGTGCTTCTTCTACCGTATTCGCGATGGGTTTTTCCAAAAAAACGTGTTTTCCATTTTCGATCGCTTCTTTGGCACAATCGAAATGCGAAAGGGTAGGAGTTACAATATCAACCACGTCAACAGCCTGAATAAGCGCTGTGATCGAGTCGAATTTCCGGTAACCGAATTCCTGAGCCACTTTTTCGGCATTATCGGTATTCGGGTCGTAAAACCCTACTAATTCATATTTTTCAGATTGATTGAGTAATCGCAAATGTATTTTTCCAAGGTGGCCGGCACCTAATACGCCAACTTTTAGCATGAGCATCTATTTTCAACAAAAATAAAAGATTTCGACGTAAAAACTTCTATTTCAAATTTAAAAGTTAGGGGATTTTTTTAAGGAGAAGACCGTGTTAATAATTTCCGGAGATGGATTTCAAATTGTAAATTTGTTTGTTATTTTTACCCTTTAATAATTGCCATAAAAGTGAGAGATACTGCCAAACATCAAGGACTTCGAAATCAGCTGGTAACCGTATTACAACAAAAAGGTATTACGGACAGAAATGTATTGGAAGCCATTAAAAAAATCCCGAGACATCTGTTTTTAAATTCAGGATTTGAAGATTTTGCCTACCAGGATAAGGCCTTTCCGATCGGAGCCGGGCAGACGATTTCGCAACCCTACACGGTAGCGTTTCAATCGGAATTATTACAGGTGAAAAAAGACGACAAAGTACTGGAAATCGGAACGGGTTCGGGTTATCAAACGGCCGTTTTGTGTCTGATGGGGGCAAAAGTGTACAGTGTGGAACGCCAGAACGAGCTGTTTAAAAGCACGTCTTTATTATTGCCAAAACTGGGAATTCGCCCGAAACAATTGTCATTTGGCGACGGCTATAAAGGATTGCCAAATTTTGCGCCTTTCGATAGTATTATCGTAACAGCCGGAGCACCGTTTATTCCACAACCGCTTATGGCGCAACTTAAAATTGGCGGCCGACTTGTTATTCCATTGGGAGAAGATGTTCAGGTGATGACCTTGCTGATCCGTAAAAACGAAACACAATTTGAAAAGCACGAATTAGGTGACTTCCGATTCGTTCCTTTGCTGGAAGATAAAAATTAATGAAAACGTCCGCCTTGGTGGACGTTTTTTTATTGATGCACCAACAGGTTGAGGTAGCGTTCCAGACTTTCTTTTTCCGCCTGAGCTACGATTAGCAACAGGTTTTCTTTGTTTTGAGTTGTATTGGCTTCATTCAGCGCATTTTCAAACACTATTTTGGAGGCCGGATCACCTTTGATCAAAGCATAAAGATAACCGTGTTGGATTAAAATGGAATTCATTACCAAACGGGCAACCTTATTGTTCCCGTGTGTAAAAGCCTGTATAAAACAGAACTGCGAAAGGATTTCACCCGCCAGAATCACCGGATGTAATTTATTTTTATTGGTTTCGTACCATAAAAATAGGTCGCCCATTAGTTTTGGAATACTGTTGGCACGGGGTAAGGTGTCGGAACTATTGTTTGGAATATTGTCCGTACTTCGGTATTTTCCGGATTCGTCGGGAGCAATACCGCGGACGATCAGATTGTGAAGCGTGAAAATATCTTTTTCGGCTATAAAACTATTCTTTTCCGGAAGACTTTCGAGGTAACGAATGGCTTCCTGATGGTTGATCGCTTCGAGGTGTTCCCGCATACTTTTCCCGGAAATGGTTTCGCCTTTCTGAATTACGGCACGGGTTTCGTCCAGTGAAAAAGCCGCTCCATCCAACTGATTGCTGCAAAATATATAATCCAGCGCAAGGGTTTGCCGGATGGTTTCGGTTTCGAACGACCGGAAGCGTGTTACTTTTTCCTTTAAATTGTCGATCTCGTGTAATAGAATTTGCAGTGCAGCCGGTATGGAATAGGTTTTGGTAAAAGCGTTGCGTTTGAGTTCTTCCTCGGCCATTTGTATCGCTTTTAAAGCCAATTCGTCCTGACCGACTTCGTAGAGAATCTTTTCTTTAAGCCAGTTGACCAATAAGGTGTCGAAATCGATTTCGAGTAAGGTAGCCAGTTTGACAAGTTGTTCGCGTGTTGGTTTACGCTGACCGTTTTCAAATTTACTAATCAATGCCTGATCGATCTGAAGCATCTGCGCCACTTCGCGGGTTTTAAGTCCTTTTTGTTCGCGGGCGTTTTTGAGTAGGTCTTTCATGTTTCAGGCTTTTCATGACAATTTTAGTCATAAATCAGCAAATGTAAAACACTTTTAAGCGATAATTTAGTGTACTTTTTTGATTCGGTCTAAATCCCGTTTGTTATCCCGGTCTTTTATAGTCTCCCGTTTGTCGAAGTTTTTCTTACCACGGCAAAGCGCGATATCCAGTTTTGCCAGTCCTTTTTCGTTGGTAAACAAACGAAGCGGAATAATGGTAAGTCCTTTGTTTTGCATGCTTTTTAAAAGACTTTTCAGCTCTTTTTTGTTTAGCAGTAACTTACGCTCGCTTTTGGCTTTATGGTTGTAATGCGTGCCGTATAGGTATTCTTCGACATGCGAATTGATCACAAACAGTTCATGACCGTGAAATTCACAGAAACTCTCGGCTATAGAGGCTTTTCCCAAACGGATCGATTTGATTTCCGTTCCGGTTAATACGATTCCGGCGGTATACTTTTCGAGTATTTCATAATCGAATTTCGCTCTCTTGTTAAGTATGTTAACTGTTTTTAGCATAGGACGGCAAATGTAAGAACAAAAAGCGAATCGTAAAAATTTTGTGATTCCAATTACTAATGAAAAAGTTTATGGACTATGATTTTTATCAGTTTTTACCGGTTATTATGCGGCTACTTTTGCCTTGTAATACTTAACCAAAATTAAACATGAAAAAAATAACTTTATTAGCAGCAATAGTATTGATGTTCGGTACGGGTGTAACGCAGGCTCAGGAAATCAATACAAAATATAAAACCGAAGATTTTAAAAGATGGCAGGTTCGCGTACGTGGTGTAGGTGTGGTACCAAATGAAAGTGCCGATATCAGTACCATAGGTGGTGATGTTTCCATTTCGAATACGATTATTCCGGAACTGGATTTCTCGTATTTCTTTACTAAAAATTTCGCTGTGGAATTGATTTTAGGAACATCCAAACACGATGTACATACGGTAGGTTCTGATATCTCAGCTGTTGGCGGGCCGTCAAAAGCGAATGTCGATCTGGGTTCTGTACGTTTATTACCACCGACATTGATGGCGCAGTACCATTTTTATCCGATGAACGAAAAAGTATTCAAACCGTATGTAGGTGCCGGATTAAACTATACCATCTTTTATGATGTTAAAGCCGGAAATACGGTTAAAGATGTAAAATATGACAATGCATTAGGCTATGCGGTTCAGGCTGGTTTTGACCTTATGGTGACCGATAAGTTCTTTATCAATGCCGATGTAAAACGATTATTCTTAAAAACAGATGTTACAGTGGATGCTTCCAATTTAGCCGATGGCTTAAGTATCCCGGCAGATGTTAAAATAAATCCATGGTTATTAGGGTTAGGGGTTGGAATGAAATTCTAATACATGGTTTAGTGGTTTTTTGATAAGAAAGGTTGCCAGCAGGCAACCTTTTTCTTTTTTAAAACTGTAACAGGTAATCGGTAACACTATCGCCTTTAACGACTACGAGGTATAGATTTCCAAATACACTTTCGTCAATTTCTTGGTATTTCGGTTGACCAATCAGCGCGTTGACAAAACCGGGTATGGAATTACTATGGCCAACGATAAGCACATTTTTTCCCAGCGTTTCCTTTTTAAACTTCAGAATATCGAGGTCTTTATGGTTGTATACGATTATATCTTTATGATTCCGGTTAGCAGTTGGCTGAGCTGTTTGTTGTGTGCGTTTGTATACGGTACAATACACCGCATCAAAAGTAATATTTTGTAAAGCCCGATCCCATTTTGCGGCGCGTTCCAGGCCTTTTTCAGACAAATTGGTATCTTTTGACGAATCGGCTTTTTCGGCATGACGAATTAAAAAATAGGAGGTCGTAACTTCTTGTGCGTGGAGTGCCTGTGTCATGATCAGGGTAAAAATAAATAGTAAATTTTTCATTTTTTGATCTTTAGTGCTTAAAGGTAACATTATTTTATAAAACCAGTAGTGGTAAGGGTTTTGTTGTTTTTTATTGTTTGTTTTAAATATTTTTGTTATAAAAATTTTGTTTTTGTGTTAAAAATATTGTTATTTTTAGAAAATGTAATCCCAAAAACAGATAAATAATGAAAAAAAATTATGTTGTAGTGGCACTGCTGAGTGTAGTGCTTTTTTCGGCCTGTTCTAAAGATGAAGATCGCAATCCGGGTGAAAACCAGTCCGGACAAGAATTGTTTCGAAAGGATACCCTGTCTAAAGCCGCGATCAATTCCCGTATTGATCAAATTAGCAATGAAAAAGGATCGTTTCATTGGAAAGATGGCGGCTACCAAATGTTGTGGAGTGCAATTATCCGCGGGAATAACACTGTTACCATCGGGTATGGTGTGAATGCCGATGATTTCGACAGTCACAAATCCGGAAAAGGAAGTGAGATTAAAGCCCGTTTAAAAAACATCATTCTGGAATCCGAAAAAGGATCCGAAAAAGAAGTGATCTTTAAAGAAGACAATGATCTAAACCTTATGGATGTGGTTATTAAAAAGCGCGAAACATTGGAAGCCTTATTAAAAGAACAACATATTCGTTATATCGAACCGGCCGATTACCGTTATTTCGATACTGTCGAGGCACGTCCGGTTTATGGACCGGAAGTAAGTTCGAGTTCGGGGTGTGGTTTTTCATCGGCTACCATTGCGACAGCCGATTATACAACGGTAACACCGAATGCGCGTGTGCCGTGGAATTTTTACAAACACAATATCCCGGGTGCCTGGAATTACAGTACCGGAAGCGGGATCACCATTGGAGTTGTCGACACCGGATTATCGCCGCAACAAAGCCTGATGGGAACCAGTTTTAACTCTGGATCTTCGTCTGGCAGAACGGTACAACGTTTTGGTGTTTATGTCGATTCGATCTGGCCATGGTCTTCAGGATTTGACGGCCCGGATGATCAATGCGGACACGGAACGAGTATGGCATCGGTGGCAACGGCGCCAAGAAACAACAGCGGATTACCGGTGGGTGTGGCCTATAATGCCAGTCTGATTACGTATAGAGCGGCTTCGAATGTGGTTTTGGACGGTTATCACGAGCAGGAAGGGGTTAAGTTGGCCTTTACCGCTTTAGGAAATAACAACAATGTTAAAATCATTTCGATGTCGATGGGGCATATCATTTCAGTTGGAAAAATTGAAGACGGTGTAAAATATGCCTATAGCAAAGGAAAACTGATTTTCTGCGCCGGTGGAACGTCTACCAGTTTTACCAACTTCGCAGGTGTGATCTTCCCGGCTTCGATGAGCGAGGCGGTTGCTGTAACCGGTGTTAAGGAAGGAACGACCTTCCAGGAATGTGATGTGTGTCATAAAGGAGGTAAAATCGACTTTACGATCGTAATGGAACGCGCCGGAACGAATAACAACGTACCGGTATTAAGCTACTATAATAACGCGGCCAATTATGTAGGCGGATCGTCGGTAGCAACGGCTACAACAGCGGGTATCGCGGCTTTGGTTTGGGCTAAAAACCCAGGTTGGACACGCGATCAGGTGTTGACCAAAATGAAACAGTCATCGACGTTCTATCCAACTAAAAATGCAGATTTCGGACACGGAAACATCAATGCACAATTAGCGGTACAATAATTATAATATGATCAAATAAAAAAGGGTTGCCTTCATCGGGCAACCCTTTTTTATTTGTGTTTTTTTAGTCCTGACCCGTTTTTAAAAACGGGTCAGGACTTTTTATTTTTTATTGATCAAAGAATAAACATAACTATCCAGATATTGACCGTTCCAGTAAGTATCTTCTTTAAAATGCCCTTCGCGGATAAAATTGTTTTTTTCCAGTAGTTTCCAGGAAGCAAAATTTTCCGGAGCGGTAATCGCTTCGATGGAATGTAGTTTCATTTCGTTAAAACCATAATCGATAGCTCTTACCAAAGCTTCCTGCATAATTCCTTTTCCGTGATAATCGGGTGACAACATATAACCAATTTCGGCACGGTGATTTTCCGGCTTTGGTCGGAAATAACCAATAAGACCCACTATGATGTCTTCGTCTTTAAAGGTAATACCCCAGTTTACACATTCGTTATTCAACCGTAGGTCATTCATATAATTGATATGCGCAATGGCATCATCGATTGTTTTGGGTAACTCACGCGGGATATATTGCATGGTTTCGGGATTGGAACGAAGTTGGAACATCTGTTCGGCATCCGTTTCAACAATTTGACGCAATCGCAGGCGATCGGTTTCCAGAATCGGAAATGGGGAAAAATTCAAATGGAGCATAGTATCAGAATTTAAAATCGAAATAAAAGTATAAAAACTTTCGATTCAAAAAACGATTTTATCGCAACATTGAAAAATGTCCTTTAATAACTCGTCCGCTGTCAAACGTTACAGTAAACCAATAATCGGTCGAAGGCAGGTCGCGGCCGTTGTATTTTCCATTCCAGCCACTGCCGTTTCCTTTAAAAAAGTAAAGCAGTTTTCCGTAGCGGTCAAAAATAGCCACCTGTGCGGTTGGATAACGGTTGAGGTACGGAATACGCCATACGTCGTTATAGCCATCACCGTTAGGGGTGAAAAAGCGCGGATAATCCAAAACGAAAAAGGTTTTAGTCGTGATGCCGCATTCTTTTTTGTCTTTTACCGTAACGGTATATTCACCGGAATCCAAATTGGTAAAAGTAGGGGATGATTGGAAATGAACGCCGTCGATAGAAAATTCGTAATCGCCGATTCCCTGGTAATTGACAGTAGCACTGTTTTGTCCGGATTGAAAATCATCTACCGCAACCGATAGGATGGTAGCCGGTGCCGAAGCCACTACGGTAAAGGTTTTGGTCACAAAACAACCGTCGGAATTGGTGATTTTTACGCTATACGTACCCGCCTGATTCACGGTAATATGCTGAGCGGTTTGTGTAGAATCGTTATTCCATTCGTAAATAAATCCAGCCGGTGCATAAAGTGACAGTATGGTGTTCGGACAAATTGTTTTGGTTTCGTCCTGAATATTCGAACCGTTAAAATTATTCACAACCAGCGAAACGGGAGCAATACCGTAACAATCGGAACCGTTTACCACGCGGGCATAAATGGTGGTACTGGTTGTGTTATAAGGAGAATTGAGCGGGTTAACTAATAAAAGGGCGTCATTCGCCGATGCAAAATACTGTACCGTAGCACCTGCCGGTAGGCCGGTAAACATCGCAGTCATTGCATTCAGATCAAAATTGGCTTTACCGTCGCCATCGTTATCACATTCGCTTTGCGGACCAATAGGGGTAATCGTATTGTTTACAACCTGTAGCGTTACCGTAGCATAATCCACACAACCGTATTGGTTTTCAACACGGGCTGTAACGGTAGTGGCACTGTTATATTGATAATCGTCGGGATTGGTAATCAGATTGGTTTGTGCCTGTGCGTTGGCTAAAGTCGGATAGAAAGCCACACTAAGATTGGTACCGCCAGCGGTAATGGTAGGATTGGCAAGTGTCAGGTTAAACTTTGTTGGTCCGCTTGGAGCCGCACATTGTATTAAAGTAGCGTCATTTGCCGTTACCGGAGCATGTTCGATAGTCACTTCGCTACTCGATGTACAACTTCCGCCAGCCGAAGTAATCGTGGTTTCCACGCGATAGGTTCCCGGAGCGGTTACGTTATAAATCGGATTGGTAGCACCGGTAATAGCTCCAGTAGCATCAAACCACTGATAGGTAACATTAGTACCCGTTACTGTCGCATCCAGCGGATAGCTGCTTCCGGGACATAATGGATTTCCGGTAGCAATAAGTCGGTCCGGACCTAAATCGGTTGCAATATTAAAACTACCGCCTTTTAAGAAAATAGCCGAATCGTAATATTGGTTCCCCTGATCGGCAATAACCATTTTAATATGATAGGTCACACCCGGTGTTACGGTTGCTTCTGCTCGTAAGGTTTGTGTCTGACCGTTGTAATTGGTCGGGCTGTTTACATCGTTAAATCCACCAAAATACTGCGGATTCGCCTGCGGACAAATAGTTCCCGGTCCGCGAACGGTGGTTACTTTAACCGGGATATTGGTACCCGGAACTACGGCCAGATTTTGGTATTGTGGCGTAGTCGCTTCCCGTAATAAAAAAGCAAAACCATCCGAGTAATTACATTGATTGGCACTCGGATTGGTTAAGTATTGTTCGGATGCAAAGACGTAGTCAAAGCTCATTTTATTGGAAATCGGTACAAAGTCGAACTCTAAAACGGTGGCATTAATCGTGTTGTGTTCGTTAATGGCTTGTTCCAGATCCGGATCGCCGAGCCAGCTGGCCGGGCCTTCACTCAAAATTGAGGAATTCGGACCTACTGCCGATATCGCTTTTCCGGTGGTGATGATCACACCGTCGTTAAAAGGAAAACCGTTGTAACCCTGGAAGTAGCCGTAACTTTTGGCGCCATCCGAAAAAGTGTATCCATTGATCGCAATATTGGAAACCTGTGCACAGGAACTGTTAAATAGTTTATCAAGAACGAGTTGATCATCTGTATAATTCTCGGTTACCTGTATGTATTGTGCCCATATTGTTGTGGAAAACAACAATACTATTGCTGTAAAAAAACGGGAGATCTGTACCTGCATAATGCCTGCAAAGATACTACAAATCTCGTTTTTTTAGAATTTTATACGATATTAACATAAAAATAACGGTCCAGACAAGCACGATTGTTAGGTCACCAAAATGAACACTGTAGTCTTTTGCCATGTCCTGTCCGCTGATTGTGCTGCTTAGGTTTTTAATAACCGAAAGACGGGTAAAAGGCTCTTTAATCAGATTACTCATCGATTCCAGAGGAAAAAACTGACTTACCTGTTGGTAAACATCGGTGTCTTTAAAAAACTTCCAACGCATTAATCCGATGGCAATCGCTTCTAAAATACTCCATAATAAAAGGAAACCAAGTGCAAAAGCCGAACGTTTTACGAGTATACCCAATAACAAACAGAACGAGAAGAAAGCGGTTAGTTTTATAAAATAGGCGAATAGATATTCCAGATCGGAAAAAACAATGCCGAGTTCATTATAGGACGAATAACTATAGCCTAAAATAAGTGACATTATAAATACAAAAACAGTCGATCCAAAAGCAAATAGTAATACCGTCAGGAATTTGGACTGAATAAATTCTTTTTTGCTCAAACCATCGATAAGGTTTTGTTTTAATGTGCCGTAGCTGTATTCGTTCGCCATCATGGAAACGATTACAATGGCTAGGAAAAGTTTAAAAATGGACGCAATCCAGGTGTTAAAATGCCAGATAAATGGAAAATTAAAAATTCCCTGTTCGGCAATATGGAGTCTGAAGTTTCCAAACTCGAATTTGATGGCTGCGATTAAGGCAATAAATGATAATAAAATAAAATAGGAAAGAATCAGGACTTTACTGGCTCTGTTTTTCCATAGTTTTTGAAGTTCGATTTCTAAAAGACGTTTCATAATATGCGATTGTGATTGATGAGAATTAGTGCTTGCTGGTTAATTGTAAAAACTGTTCTTCGAGACTGTGTTTGCGTTTTACCAGATGATTCAGGACAATATTGTGCTGAAACAGGAAACGATTGAGCTCCGAAGCTTCCAATGGTGCATTGAGATAGACCAGCAATTTGCCTTCTTCCTCTTCAATTTTATCAATAGCGCTAAGGTTTGTAAGCGTCGATTTTAGGATTTCGTGATTGTCCGATTGCAGTTCAAAGAAGCCTTCGTTCGAAATAATACCGTCAACGGTACCGGTATATAGGATTTCGCCTTTGCGAAGTACGACCACGTGCGAACATACTTTTTCTACTTCGTCCAATAAGTGTGAAGCCAGTAGAATTGTTGTACCCATTGAGGCAATATGTCGGATGATATCACGAATCTGACGGATTCCCTGTGGATCCAATCCATTAGTGGGTTCGTCCAGAATCAGGATTTCAGGATCGTTTAAAAGTGCCGATGCAATAGCCAGACGTTGTTTCATTCCTAATGAAAAGGTTCTGAATTTGCTGTCTTTTCGTTCGTAAAGACCTACAACTTCCAGTTTTTCCTTTACTTTATCATACGAAACGCCTTTGATTTTGCAAACCAGTTTTAGGTTTTGTTCAGCGGTTAAATACGGATAAAAATTAGGCCGTTCGATAATGGCACCGACTTTTTTCAGCGCATGATGCGTGTCCAGTTTGCCGTCGAACCAGGTGTAATTTCCAGCGGTTTTGTTAACCACATTCAGGATAATACCCAATGTAGTGGATTTTCCACTACCGTTCGGACCTAAAATGCCATATACATTTCCTTTTTTGATCTCGAAAGACACATTTTTTACGGCATGTACATTTCCGAACTTTTTATCTAAGTTTTGAATAGTAAGGATTGTTTCCAAAGTATATTTTTTTGATTGATAAAATATATGACGAACCACCAACCGATTTGTTACGACAAAAATAAAATTATTGATACGGCACCACACTAGGATTCCCCATCTGGAAATTTTGCAAACCGAAATCGGTGTTTTTAAAGGAATTTGTCTTAAAAATATTATCTCCGTTTCCGGGAATCGTAGGATAGAAGGCAAACGACAATTGGAAGCTGTTAAAAACGAGGTAATCGTTACTGATCAGTACCCCTAAACCGAATTTGGAATAGAGTCGGGTGGAAAACAGATGGTTTTCATCGCCTAACATACCAAATGAAAAGTTGGCAAACGGACTAAAACGGAAACCGTACCAACTTCCCGGCATATACGATTGTGTTTGAACCGTAAACTGCCATCTCCGACTACCATAGAGATCGACGCTATCAAAACCCTGAATACCATTAGTGCCGGATAAGGTTAATAAATCCCGTTCCGTAGGCAAACGATGACTACCGATGATTAGTTCGGGTTTTATAAACTGACGGAATTTCCAACTACCGAGTTCAATAAGCTTGGTGAAATAATTAAGTTCAAAACGAAATACCGTTTGTTCGGTAGACGCACCGTTAAAATAAGCACCCCATTCGACGGTAGTTCCTAGAAAACCGAAATTATAATAATCGCCGGATGACAGTCGGCCACCCAAATACAGGCGTTTTAATTGGTTTTTATGATGAATCCCCGCGGTAATCGAGTACACACGCCCCACCGGAACGTCTTCGATAATACCGTAGTTAAATAAAAATCGTTCCTGAACGAAACTACGGGTGGTAATTCCGACACTGGCCAGATACAATTGGGTGTTGGAATAGTAATTGATCGAATCGTATTGTACGGAAGGTTTTTCGATAAACTTCAGGTTGTAATAACGGGCGGTGGTGACCAGATTGGTTACCCGGTTGTCTTCCGAACGTCCTTTAAAAATACGGAACGCATGACCTGCCCAGATATTTTGTCCTTCGGCTTTAAAGTTTTGGGAAACCATGTTCGGATTGCCCTCATCATCTAAAGTACCGTCTTTAAATTCTTCTTTATGGAAGTTTTGTTCAAAACCATAGCCGCCGGCCCATCGGGTTAAGGGCGAAAAGAACCCGCGTTCTACGGCAAAACCTTTAATATAATCGTCTTCCAGTCCGTATTCGTAGCGAAGTGTCGTATTGATATAGGTATTCCGGATGTTTGGAATCGTATATTTCGCACTATAGGCACTTTTATTATCGGAAAAACGTTGCTTGAAATTATTTTCGAACTCATGTCCCAATCCCAGAAAATTTCGTTCGGTTAACTCCAGATTGCTTTGCGAACTGGAAATGGCTCCGGTTGGTACAAAACTCCAGGAATCGAGTACGCGGATTACCACGTCGACCGAGTCGGGGCTTGTGGTGGGAACGGGTTTTACGACCACGCTGCGCACATAACGCTGGCGACGGATCAGACGTTCCGATTCCCGCATTTTGAGTGAATCGACTGTTTCGTTTTGCTTAAAAAGTAACAGGTTGCGCACCGTCCAGTTTTTGGTACGTATATGAATCCGGTTTCCAAAACGTTCGATCCATTTTCGCGGCGCCTCATTTTCATCGGTAACGGAATAACCAAACGGATCCAGTGTTTCGATTTTGATGTTACGGATTACTTTTCCTTCAAACAGTAAATAGGAAGCCGCTTTGGGTGGCGGAGCGTTTTTAATTTCCTTTTTTGGAGTGGTTACACTACGGGTTGGCCTGAAAATAAGCCGGTGAATAAAACTGGTAAATTTCTTCTTTTTGGAAAACTTTTCGATATCCTGATAAATGACTTTTGACGAATCGGCTTTGGTTTTGTTGTCCTGCGCATATCCATGTGATGCGAGAACGAGAAATACAACCAGAAAAGCAGCAATTTTTTGTAACATTTATCGGTAATAATCGGTACTTGATGTTATAAAGATACGTTAATGAACGGAAAAAAACGAATGTTGTTATCTTGTGGAATAAAAAAAACAGGGAAGTCCCTTTTTGTCTTTTACAAGGGATATTGGAATAGTTACACCTGACAGGTTTTTAAAACCTGTCAGGTGTAGTATTACATAAAAAAAAGCGGCTGTTCATTTTTGAAACAGCCGCTTTGTCGTGTATTAGCTTTTTTGCTCTTTGTTGAAGTATACTAAGTAGTAATACATCTGTTTTTCTTCGTCCCAGCCTTTTTCTACGAATTTTTCGGCACTTTCCGGGTTAATAAAGTCCAGTTTGATCTGAATGTTGGTATCCAGTTCGATGATGTTCTTCATTTTTTTACGGGCATCCGAAACGGCCGCATTGGCAATCGGGAAGTTGGTCAGGTCTTCAATACTGTATTTTTCGCCTTTGTCAACTTTATAGTTTTTAAATTCGGAAATCAAATCCGGATTGTCGATTACCTCGTTTAGGAAGTTGGTTTCTTCGAACTCGTCGTTTTTAGCAAAATAATTTACCGAACGGTTCATAAACATTACCTCTTCTTTTTTGTCTTCGGCCGGTAAAACAACTTCTTTTGCAAAATCCTGGCAGAATTTCAGGTATTTTTTAGTCATAAAGTTTTCATCCTGAAACGCATCCACCGATAGGAAATGCTCCAACCAGTAACGCGCATCATAACGGTTACTGTCGATCGTTAAAATTTTATAACCTTCTTCTTTTTTATAGTTAAAGATCAAACAACCTTTGTCCAGTTTGTTCAGGTTGATTCCCTGTTGCAAAATCATTTCCAATGTCGAACCTTTTTCTTCAAACTGAAGGAAATCGGCTTTTAACTCACTTTTAAAAATTCCGATCGCATCCACCACATTATTATCGATCGAAACATTGGTCAGATAGGTTACATATACCTCTCCGTTTTTGATATGCGGATGGTTGGATTGCTCAAAAAGGTGTTTGGTTATCTTTTTAGAAACATCATGAATGCTTCCCGGGTTAGCAAAAATCTCATTTGAGAAATTGTACATTTCGTTATAATCCAAATCCACATCGTGTGCAAACTGAAAGTAATTTTCCTCTTTTTCGCGGAAAGGTTTGAAAAAATACTCTTTTAATAAAGGCATAATCTCATCATTCAGACCGTAAGGTGTGTCCGAAAGAAAGATAGCCTCGCTACGGCTTTTATTTCCTACTCTGTGGATAGAAAGGTTGTCGATGTGGGTATTAAATAAGTTTATCATGGTGTTATAATTGCTGTGGCAAAAAAATCCGACTGTTTTTTAGTCGGATTTTTTATGCCGGATATATTAATGATGTGGTTGTATTTTTAAAGCGATTTTTAGTTCCAGTTTTCTTCAAAACCGTAATCGTTAAAACTGTCGTCTCCGTCGAACATGTCAAGATCTTCCTCGTCAAAATCGTCTTCAAACTCCCCGTACATATCGTCGCTCGATACAATAGGACTGTTGAAATCTTTGGTTGGCGCGTCTACAGGTAATTCACCATGCGCAAACATCAGATCCGGATAGGTTACCCCGTTTTCAGGTTCTTCTACAGCGGCCAATTCTACGAAAAAGGTCCACATGTTTAGGAAATCGTATACATAGATGATTTTAGTACTGTCTTCATCCAGAATGGAAGAAAGCGGGTAATCAGCCATGGTTCTTTGTTCGCCCGGAACGTCACCGGTATCAAACAACGGGATTTCGTCTTCTTGTGTCCATTCGTCATCACAAGTGTAAAATGAAGCGATCTCCATTCCGTCAAAGCCAAAAGCGTTTACGATAGCATTGTGTAAATCCTCCAGAGAATCGTCTTCAAGAATGGCAATGTCCCTGAAAATGTCTTCTTCGGCGTCGAGTATAACTCTAAATTTATAAACCATAACCTTATTTATTTTAAAAAGCCAAAGTTACGGTTAATACTTTTGATTCCAATTAGTGTTGATAATTTTTTGACGAAGTTTTGTAAGGTGTTTGATTATAGTGTGTTAAGTGCATTTTTGAGCAGCTACTGTTTTGGGTAAGAAACATTTATTTTTCGTAGAATTCGATCGGAAGATCGTCCGGATCGGCGATAAAGAAAAAGCGTTTTCCGGTATATTCATCCACACGAATGGTTTCGGTTTCGATTTTACGTTCGGAAAGATACTGCTGTGTGGCGACAATATCGTCGACTTCAAATGCCAGGTGGCGCAATCCGGCAGCTTCCGGTCGGGAAGGGCGTTGCGGCGGATCGGGAAAAGAAAAAAGTTCGAGGCAATAATTTCCGTTTATAGCCAAATCCAGTTTATACGATTGGCGTTCGCTTCGGTATACTTCCTGAAGGACGGTTAATCCTAAAATTTCGGTATAAAAATGTTTGGAAACAGTATAGTCCGAACAGATAACGGCAATATGGTGGATTTTGTTAAGCGATAACATGGAATAGAGAAAAGAAAAAGCCTGGTGTGAACCAGGCTTCTGTAAATTATTTTTTAGCTTTTGGAGCTGGAGCGGCACTTTTAGCCTTTGCAGTTCCGTTTACTGTATTTAATACCGTTTCGAACGAATTGTTTACTTTGGTAAGTGCTTTTAAAATCGCATCATTAGAACCGTTACTGTTAATGATGTCATTTAAGTCTTTGGTTTCGTTGTGTAGTGTTTCTACCTTTTCTGTTAAACCTGAAGTTCGGGTTACATGCTCCGGAAATTTATTGGCATCAATTGCTACTGCATATTTTACCAGATATTCTCCATTTCCTTTAAGCGGAGCGAAATTCCCTTTCTGAGTCTCACGGGATACTTTGGTTAATAAATCCTGAAAATTTTTCATTTCCGGCCATTTATCGGTAACGGACTGTGCTGAAATCGTGTTTAATGCGAATAATGCAACGATCACTAATAAAGATTTAAAGTATTTCATAGTTTAAGGTAGTTAATATTGTTTTGCAATACTAAGAAAATTAATTTTATAATTATAATATTTTAAGAGTAATTAAAATATTGATATCATTTTGTTATTAATTCGCACTTTTAGCAGCACTTTGTTAGTTTAAGGTTTTAACCGACTGATGATACTTTTCTTAAAATGAGTAAACTTTGGATGCGTAGGATACTGTCGGTTGGAAGTCATATTGTTAAAGATGAGGGCCACTGCCAGTAGTATCAGTGCCCCGGTTAATACCGGAGAAATCACATACCCGTAACCCAGTTCTTTGATCTGAGGCGAACCGGTTACCGCGATCAATGCTGTGGCACCTCCCGGTGGATGCAAGGTTTTGGTGATCTGCATCAGCACAATCGACAGCGAAACCGCCAAAGGAGCCGAAATCCATAGAATATCCGGAATTAGTTTTTGTATGGTAACACCGATCAGTGCCGAAATAAGATGGCCACCTACGAGATTGCGCGGTTGTGCCAGCGGACTCTGAATCACGCCGTAAACCAGTACGCACGACGCGCCAAAAGAACCGATCAGGAAGGTATAATCCTGAGGCGTAAACAAACCGTATTGCAGGTAGGAGATAATTCCCAATCCAACCAACGATCCAAGGAAAGCCCAGAAATGTTCTTTATAATCGATTAGTGTTTCTTTGTAAAGCACATAACGGGCTTTACGATAATTGCGTTTTATTTTAGGGGTAGGCATATTAAACTCGGGAATAGCTGTAAACAGTATACGGATAAATGAATTTAGCAGTAGTTTTCGATACCAGACAAACCATCAGGATCGGGAAAAACAAGGTATAATCGCCAATGGCTTCACATACCAGAAATAAGGCTGTAAAAGGCGCATGAATACTGGCACTTAACATAGCCGCCATTCCGATAACCATAAAGTTAACCGGCAGGACATTGGCATGGAAAAACGTATTTAAAACCGAGGCCGTTAGTAAACCCAGAAAAGCACCGATAAACAAACTCGGTGCAAATACACCGCCATCGCCACCGGAAACCAGCGTTAATGAGGTTACGATAGGTTTTAGTAAAATCACAAAAACCAACGTAGCGGCCAAAGATACGGTGAGTGTAAGATGACCCGATTGTTGTGTGAGTTCTTTTACTGCGTGATAACCTTCGCCATAAAGCTGCGGGAAAACAAGTAGCGCAAGGCTAACCAATCCGGCGCCAATAATAATACGAAAATGATGCTGGTCGATTTCAGCGAATTTCTTTTTAAAAAGCAAGACACATCGATTCAGATATACCGCATTCACCCCGGCAATCATTCCTAAGAGGATCATATATGGAAGGGCGTGTAAATGCCAAGGCAATACATTGAGATTAAAAAGCGGCTGATTGTCTACAAAATACGTAAACAGAAACGCAACTGCAACGGCAATGCCATTGGTTAGCAAAAACGATCGCGACCATTTTCGGGAGATCACCTCATACGCAAAAATCAGTCCGGCAAGTGGACTACCAAAAAGCGCGGTGATTCCGGAAGCAATTCCGGCACAAATGAGTTGTGTTTTATAACGTTTAAACAGATTTTCCTTTTGCTGAACCACCGAACCGATAGCTGCCGAAGCCACTACGGTAGAAACCTCAATCCCGGTAGAACCACCAAAAATAACCGTGATCAAACCATTAATAAAATGTGAACTCACTTTATAGGCCGGCAGGTTTTTGTTTTTGGATTCGGTACTTTCATAAATCTCCTTGATACCTTTGTTTTCCTTTTTACGAAATAGCGTCTGCCTTAAAAAATAAATGATCGAAAATCCCAATACCGGGAATAATAAATACAACAGCCAGTGTTGCTGGGCCAGTGTAAAGAAAATAGCTTCGTAATGTTCCGTTATTTTTTTGAGTGTATTGCCGAGTAAGGCACTTAAAAAACCAATAACGGCAGATGTGATGATCAACTTTTGAAGAACAATCAGACGATGGTTCTTTTTGATCCGGGTTATTTTTTTCATTTCGGGGGGAGCTATGAATGCAAAATTTGATACGCAAAAATAACCATTGAAATGCTAAAAAACGGTATAAAAACGTTAAAGTTACGGTGTGACAATCCACCATTGGTTTCCAAAAGGATCTTCAAAACCAGCGGTATAGCCGTAATCCTGGCGAACAGGCTGCATTAACGAGACAGCTTTTTGCTGTAATGCTTTTTGATAGACCGTATCCACATCGGCTACATAAATAAACATCCCGCAGGAGCGAGTCTCATAATTGTCCGGTTTTTGGGCGAACATGATTACCGCGTCTCCAATCCGAATTTCGCCATGCATAATGGTTCGATTGCCTTCACCGGGAACGATAAGCTGCTCCTGGGCGTCCAGTACTTTTTTGGTAAAATCGAGAAAAGCCTCGGCATGGTCGGTAATGATATACGGCATGACCGGCAGGTATTGTTCTGGAATTTTCATACTACTATTTTTAGCGTTATTATAGGGAAGCCTGAATTTTAGCGGGCAGTTTTCCCTTGATCAGTTGATAAGACTGTGCGATATAGTGTTCCCATTCTTTTGGGGTTAGTACGGAACTGTCTTCTACCAGTACCCATTTGTACCGAGCCATATACGGAGCCGGTTTTATATGCGGTCGGGCGATTAATTGATCAAAATCTTCTTCGGTTGTTTTAAACGAAACGGTTAGTGGTGTACTGTCGAGCCCGATCACACAAAACATTTTATTAGCGATCAAAAAACACAGGTCGTTTCCCCATTTAATGTCCTCGGTAACAGCCGGAAAAGAAGTGCAAAGGATTTGTAAGGCTTCTATATTCATAAGGTAAAGGCTTGGTTTAAAGCTAAGTTACGTCATTTTTGGGCAAATCGGAATAGGAGTAGTCACTAATTCACAATTCATCCTAAAAAAATAACAGTTCGGTATCCTTTTTTATTAAATGAAAGCCAACTGTTGCAACTTTGAATCACTAAAAAACAAGAAATGATGAAAACGATACTTACAATTTGTAGTCTTTTATGTTGTCTGGTATTTCAGGCGCAAACAAAAATTTCCGGAAAACTGGTCGATCAAAAAGGGAAACCGCAGGAAGGGGTGAATGTGTTTATAGAAGGAACCTATGACGGAGCGCCATCTGCAGCCGACGGTACCTTCTCATTTGAAACCGATGCGAAAGGGAGCCAGGTTTTGGTGATCAGTTCGTTGCTGTTGGAAACCATCCGGGAAACTATCGTAATAGAGACTTACAAATCCCGTTTGTTTACCGTAAAATCCAGTGCAAATGCTTTAAATGACGTAGTGATTTCTGTGGGTTCGTTTCAGGCTGGTGGCAATTCAAAAGCATCGGTTTTAAAACCATTGGATATTGTAACTACGGCCGGTTCGCCCGGTAATATAATCGGAGCCTTGCAAACCCTTCCGGGTGCGCAGATTGTAGGAGAGAGCGGTCGTCTGTTTGTTCGCGGTGGGGAATCGGATGAAACCCAAACCTATATTGACGGTATCCGGGTAGCACAGCCTTATGGTGCTTCGGCCAATAATCTGCCAACCCGAGGACGTTTTTCACCTTTCTTGTTTAGTGGAATGTCTTTTACAACCGGAGGTTATTCGGCGGAATTTGGTGATGCTCTATCCAGTGTGTTGTTATTGAATACGATTAATGAACCGGATCAGGAAAAAACGGATGTATCCTTAATGACTGTTGGTTTAGGTGTAGGAAATACGCAGAAATGGGAAAAAGGATCGTTTAGTTTTAATACAAGCTATATCAATCTGGAGCCGTACCAAAAGACGATCCAACAAAATGTAGACTGGATCAAACCGTATCAGTCCATGTCGGGAGAAATGGTTTTCCGTCGTCAGTTTAAAAACGGATTGTTTAAATTTTATACGGCTTATGATTATGCCAATTTTGAGCTAAATCAAAAAGATATCAATTATGAAGACCCGATTCGGGTAGCTACTCAAAACAATAATCTATATCTGAATGCTTCTTATAAAGGAAATTTTGGAGCCAACTGGACGATACAAACCGGAATAGGCTACGGTTATAGTCTGACCAAAACGGATTTGGATAGTAATGCGGTAAAAGATCAGGAAAATGCCGCACACCTAAAACTAAAACTGGGTAAAAAGCTTTCGAATAAAGTAAGAATGATTTTCGGAGGGGATTATTTTACAACCGATTTTGACGGAAGCTATCGCCAGCCGTCTAATGAATTCAAAACCGGTTATACCAGTGGGATTGGAGCTTTATATGCTGAAACGGATATCGTAGTAACATCGGACTTTGCCGTAAAAGCCGGACTTCGCGGAATGCACAGCGATTTATTGGGAACATCGGTATTGGAACCGAGAGCTTCACTGGCTTACAGAACCAATAAAAACGGGCAATTGTCACTGGCCTATGGCGATTTTAATCAGTTGCCAAAACAGGATTACCTGAAATACACTTCAGCGTTCGAACCGGAAAAAACAGCACATTATATACTGAATTACACCTACAACCCGGAAGGAAGAACGCTACGTGCCGAATTGTATTATAAAGATTATAGCAATCTGGTAAAATACAACACTGATTTGCCGCAATACAACAGTATTTATACCAATAACGGAAGCGGATATGCCAAGGGATTTGATCTTTTCTGGAGAGATAATAAAACGGTTAGAAATCTGGAATACTGGTTGTCCTATTCGTATATCGACAGTAAAAGGGATTATAAAAACTATCCGGATAAAGTAACGCCCAATTTTGTAGCGAACCATACACTTTCGGTAGTGGGAAAATACTGGATCAACGATTTGCGTTCGCAGTTGAGTGTGACGAACAGTTTTGCAACCGGACGTCCGTATAACAATCCGAATGAAATGACCTTTATGAATGGAAAAACGACGAGCTATAACAGTTTGAGTCTGAGTTGGGCGTACCTGATGTCGCCACAAAAAATACTATACTTCTCGGTTTCAAATGTAATGGGAAAAGACAACGTTTTTGGTTACCAATATGCCAATTCGCCTGATGTAAGCGGACAGTTTCAACGCCAGGCAATAGGACAGGCTGCCGACCGATTTTTCTTTGTCGGGTTCTTCTGGACCATCAGTCAGGATAAGAAATCCAACCAATTGGAAAACCTGTAACAATTCATCCCTGAAAAATGACAGTTGGGTCAGGATTAATTTTAAAGCAGAATGCCCCATACTACCTTTGACCTATAAATAATAAAGTTTCAATCATCACAATACAAAATCATTAATCCATTTAAAAAAATAGAAATCATGAAAAAAATTATCATCGCACTAACACTTTTGATCAGCACTATTACATTTTCACAAACGCAATACGAACAAGGAATGAAAAAAGCCCTTGGTTTGTGGAGTGAAGGAAAACCAACCGAAGCAAAAGCCCTTTTTGAACGCATCGCTTTGGTGGAAAAAGAAAACTGGCTTCCGAACTACTACGTGGCTTTGATCAACACAACAGAAGCTTTTGTTCCAGCCAACCGCGACAAAATTTCAGCTTTATTGGAAAAAGCACAACAGGCCGAAAACGAAGCGAATGCCATCAGTCCGAATAACCCGGAATTATTAGTTGTACAAGCACTGATTTACACTGCCTGGATTGTATACGATCCGCAATCGAACGGAATGAAATATACCGGTAAAACGATGGAACAATATTATAAAGCACTGGCTTTGGCTCCAAACAACCCGAGAGTTGTATTTTCGAAAGCCGAATTTGAAATAGGTGGCGCCAAATTTTTCGGAAAAGATACCAAACCAATGTGTGCGCAAGTTGCGAAATCAATTGAACTTTTTGCTACTTTTAAACCAGAATCGCCTTTTCATCCGAACTGGGGATTGGACAGAGCGCAGGAAGTGCTACAAAACTGCAACACAAAATAAAAAACAAACCGGCGGAATAGCCACGAATAAACAGAAATAAAATGAACTTTTACCTGAGACATTTTTTACGAGCCATAGGTATCGGAACAGCCATCATTGTTGTATTGCTTTTGCTTCGATGGATTAATGGAAACCCGGTACCAATTAACGGCGCTTTCTGGCTAAATGTTGAATTTACAATGCTCTATACAGTAGCATTATATATGGCAAATATGGCTGTTTTCGTGATGCTTGACCGGATATTTAAGAAAGATCGTTTTGCTTTGAAAAGAGTAATAATAGGGTTTTTAAGTTCCTTTGTGGTCTCTATAGCGGTAATTTTTTTATTGCGGGCTTTTGAAGAAATACAAATCAACGGATTGACCTTTCAAGCGTTTTTAGAAAAAGAAAATCCAGGGAATTATCTTACAGCGATCATCATTACATTTATCATTACGCTGATTCTCCATATGATCTATTTTTATAGAGCGTATCAGGAAAACCGGTTAAAACAGCAAAAAATCATCGCCGGAACGGCTTCAGCCAAATTCGAAAGTTTAAAAAACCAGATTGACCCGCATTTTTTGTTTAACAGTCTGAATGTACTGAGTTCGCTGATCGAAGAAAACCCGGATAATGCCCAACGGTTTACCTCTTCTTTGTCTAAAATATACCGTTATGTGCTGGAACAAAAAGATAAGGAACTGGTTAGTGTGGAAGAAGAACTGGCTTTTGCCAAAACGTATATGAACTTATTAAAAATGCGTTTTGAAAACAGTATTTTCTACGAACACCCGGAAAAATCAGCAAATCCGGAGGCGAAAGTGGTTCCGTTATCGTTGCAGTTATTATTGGAAAACACGATAAAACACAATATCGTTAGCGAACAAAAACCGTTACACATTCGCATATTCGAACAAAACGGCTACCTCGTAGTACAAAACGATCTGCAAAAAAAGGAAGTTTTAAAAGACCGACAGGGTGTAGGTTTACAAAACATCATCGACCGTTATGCGATTCTCACGGAACGTAAGGTAAAAATAGAACAAACTGAAAATAAATTTACGGTACAATTACCGATGTTAACCAAACAAATTGGTATTATGGAAACGTATGAACAACATGACGATACGGCTTATTACCGGGCCAAAAAGAAAGTTGAAGCCTTAAAAGGATTTTACGGAAATCTGACATCCTATTGTGTGGTAATTCCATCCCTCATATTTATCAATCTTTATTTTTCACCGGGATTCCAGTGGTTTTGGTTTCCGATGTTGGGATGGGGAATGGGCCTTTTTATCCACGGATTTAGCGTGCTGGGATATGGCGCAAGTTGGGAAGAACGCAAGATTCGGGAATTGATGGAAAAACAGGATAACGACAGTAAAAAGAACTGGAAGTAAGTAAACAGAACAATCATGGAACGCAATTATAACGAACAGGAGCGCTATGAGCAAGCTCGTAAAAGAGTAGAAGAAATCAAAGGTTTTTACGGAAACCTTACCGGTTATATCGCTGTAAATCTCACATTGTTAGCAATCAACCTGCTAACGTCCCCGGAGCATTTATGGTTTTTTTATCCGATGATCGGATGGGGAATCGGAGTCGTTTTCCACGGAATGAAGGTTTTCAATTATATGCCCTTTTTGGGACGTGATTGGGAAGCCCGAAAAATGAAAGAATTTTTAGAAGAAGAAAAGCAAAAACACAAACAAAACTGGAACTAAGATGCGCCGTAAATACAAATCATGGGAAGAGCAATACAGTAGCGATAGTCGTTATGAAGAAGCTGCCAAAAGGGTAAAACGAATCAAAGGATTCTATACGCACCTGATGATATACCTATTGGTAAATCTGTTTATCGTATTTTTAAACTTTCGGGATTTAAAAGTAGGAGAAAGCTATTTTCAGTTTAAAAACTTCTTTACCGCGATATGTTGGGGTATCGGATTGCTAGCACACGGATTGCGGGTTTTTGGATACGATTTTTTCTTTGGACGTGACTGGGAAGCGCGCAAAATCAAAGAATTTATGGATAAAGAGAAAAATGAAAAATGGGAATAATCACAAAATAGGAATACGAATACGATGAATATTATAATTATAGAAGACGAAAAACCGGCGGCGCGATTATTACAGCGAAAAGTTGAAAAACTAGGATTAAACGTCCACACCATGTTGCATTCGGTAGAAGAATCGATACAATGGTTTCAAGCCAATCCGCATCCGGATCTTATCTTTCTCGATATCCAGCTTTCCGACGGACTTTCTTTTGAAATCTTTGAACAAATCAATATCAAAAGCGCGGTTATTTTTACAACGGCCTACGACGAATATGCGTTAAAAGCCTTTAAATTAAACAGTATTGACTACCTGCTAAAACCGATAGACGAAGACGATCTGGAAGTGGCATTAAACAAATACCGACAACGAAATCCGGAACCGCAACAATTATCGCTGGATTTTGAAACAATCAAACGAATGCTGGTGAATCCGGTGGATAAATCGTATAAAAAACGATTTACGGTAAAAATCGGTCAGCAGTTAAAAGTGATCCCGATCGAGGAAGTCGAATGTTTTTATAGCGAAAACAAAGGAACTTATGTGCACACCACCGATAACCGCGATTATTTACTGGATCAGACACTGGAGCTATTGGAAACCGAATTGGATCCAAAAGATTTCTATCGCGTAAGCCGTAAATTTATCATTCCGATGCGCGCCATAAAAGAAATCGTACTCTACAGCAATTCCAGACTAAAAGTCGTTTTGCCAACCTATAAAGGCGATGAGGTTATTGTGAGCCGCGAAAGGGTTAGTGATTTTAAAGAATGGATCGGTTAGGATCCATTTTTTATGCTGTTTTATTTTTTCGGGCTTCCAGAATCATATAAAACTGTACTCCGAATAAAATCGACGCAAGTACCAAATGAATTGTCTGACTTCCAAATGGGAAATGTAGGTAATACATTGCAATTCCGGAGGCGATTTCCAATGCTAATAAAAGCATTACCCAGTTGATTTTTGAAAAGCCCAAACCCAGTCGTTTGTTACGTAAATACAGGAACAGACTCGATAAAAACACCACTACGGAAAACGTACGGTGAAAGTAAAAGCTCACTTCAGGTTTGCTTAACCAAAGGGTTTCATTTCCGATTCCGGATTTTACCTGCTCGTCTACAAACTGACGTACCTGAGTTCCTAAAACCACCTGAATTAATGTTAACCCAAGTGAAACCCAAAGGATAGTCAAAAACATCGGATTCGCAATTTTATCCGACGAAACCGGTTTGGCCAGTCGGATGATATATAAGATAACGGCAACGATTACCAGTGCCATCACCATATGAACGGTGATTTTTACCGGGTTTAATACCGAATACACCACTGTTGCGCCCAACCATGCCTGGAATCCCATCATAAAGACAACCAACCAGGACAATAGGGTAATTTTTTTACTTTGTTTCCACATTGAAAAAGAAGCAATAGCCATAATAAAACAAGCCAGACCGGCCAAAGCACCAACCAGTCGGTTGCCATATTCGGTCCAGGTGTGCGAAGCATTAAAGATCGCATAATCGTGCTTGGTGTATTTTTTCCAATGGGAAGCGTCAAATTCCGTTCCGGTGGTAAAATTGTCTTTGGCGACCAACAGACTTTCGTCTTTAATGATCACCTGACCTTTTTTAAACTCATGGTTTTCACTCCAGGTCAATTCCTTGATATCGGTTGGAGGAATATAATATCCAAAACATTTCGGCCAATCGGGACAACCCATTCCGGAACCGGTCATACGAACCAGTGCTCCGGCTACAATTACTAAATAGACTAATACTAAAGCAGTTTTTGCGATGGAGGTGAAATGTTTTTTCATTTTAGTATGCTTTTATGTTTAAATCCGAAGGTTATTCGGTTGCCTTTTTTAATCCTAATTTTGCCGCTTTTTCCATCATAAAATCGTAAGCCGGCTGGTATTCGTTCGGGATTTCTCCTTCGAGTATGGCTTCTTTGATGGCTTCTTTTAAAAGACCGATTTCACGGGAAGGTTTCAGGTTAAAAATGGCCATGATTTCTTCTCCGGTAATGGGCGGTTGGAAATTGCGAACGTGGTCGCGTTCTTCCACTTCGACAATTTTCTGGCGGACGATTTTAAAATTATTATGATATTTTCGGAATTTCGACGGGTTTTTAGTCGTGATATCGGCTTCGCACAAGGTCATCAGATTTTCCACATCCTCACCGGCATCAAAAACCAAACGACGTACGGCCGAATCGGTCACAATATCCTGAGCGAGTACGATGGGACGGGAACTCATCATGACCATTTTCTGGACAAATTTCATTTTGTGATTTAACGGCATATGCAAACGCTCAAAGATACGTTTTACCATTTTACCGCCTAAAAACTCATGCCCGTGGAAGGTCCATCCTTGTTTTTTATTATAACGTTTTGTCGGCGCTTTACCGATATCGTGTAGCAAAGCCGACCAACGTAACCATACATCGTCTGTGTTCGGGCAGATATTGTCGACCACTTCCAAGGTATGATAAAAGTTGTTTTTATGCGTATGTCCTTCGATCTCTTCCACCTGATTTAAAGCGGTTAGCTCCGGTAAAATAATATCCAGTAATCCGGTTTGGTATAGTAACAGGAAACCAACGGAAGGTTTATCCGATAAAAGGATTTTGTTTAATTCCTCGACAATACGTTCTCCGGAAATAATATTGATCCGGTCTTTATTACGGGAAATAGATTCCAGCGATTCCGATTCGATGGTAAAATTAAGCTGCGAAGCAAAACGGATGGCGCGCATCATACGCAACGGATCGTCCGAATAGGTAACATCCGGATCCAAAGGCGTTTTGATACTTTTGTGCTCCATATCGGCCAATCCGTTAAAAGGATCAACCAGTTCGCCGTAATTGGCTTCGTTTAAAGAGAGTGCCAATGCATTGATCGTAAAATCGCGACGGTTTTGATCATCTTCCAGAGTTCCGTTTTCCACAACCGGATTTCGGCTGTCGAAATGATAGGATTCTTTACGGGCGCCTACAAATTCAATATCCATATCATCATAGCGAAGCATGGCGGTACCGTAGTTTTTAAAAACCTGTACTTTTGGTTTATGTGGGATCAGTTCCGACACTTTTAAAGCCAATTCGATACCACTGCCAACGGCCACGATATCGATGTCTTTTTTATGATTGCGTTCCAGGATCAAATCCCTTACAAAGCCGCCAATAACATAGGAATCGACTTGCAGTTCTTTGGCTGCATTGGATATAATTTCAAAAATTTTTGACTGTAATGCCTCTTTATATGAAGTTTGTTTTTTCATTAATGGTCGCTCCGGTTTGCAGGGCTAAGTTGTTTATTTTCGTATAATTTTTACCTCACTGTTTCCAGACAGTTTTATGATAGTCGACGGTTTACCGCCAATTTTATCGTGGTGCAAATTTACAACATAGTCTACGCCTTGCAAAATTGCCGGGCTTATTTCTTTAAACGATTTTGGTGTTGGTTCGCCACTAATGTTTGCCGAAGTAGAAACCAACGGAACTTTCATCCGTTCCATTAGCTTAAAACAAAAAGGTTCTTTAACGATTCGCATCCCTAAAGTATTATCCTGACCGATGATATTTGGCGCGACATTTCTCGGATTATCCAAGATCAGTGTGGTTGGTTTTTCGGATAAATCGAGGATTTGCCAGGCTACTTCCGGAATATCTTTAAAAACATTGTATACCATACGATCCCCGTTCATCAGGACGATCATGCTTTTACTTTCTTCCCGTTGTTTGAGCGCGTATATCTTTTTTACGGCTTCCGGATTGGTCGCATCACAACCGATTCCCCAAACCGTATCGGTTGGATATAGGATGATTCCTCCGTTTTTGATCACTTCGTAGGCTTTATGAATTTCTTCTGCAATCATTTTTTATTTATTTAGACTGTTTTTATAAATAGTTACAGGAAGCGATTCTAAACAATACCAGCGACTTAATCAAAAAAAGTGGTTATTATTTTAGCTAAGTCGTCGTTGAAAACAGCTTCTTCCTGTTCAATTTTTTTGCGATACGTATCAAAATGTTGGACTTCGTTTTCATATGCTGTAAAACAATGTTCTAACAAATCAATAATATTGCGTTCTTTACCCGGGATATAATCTATTTTAAATTTATCCGGTATCGGAATATCTTCTGCAAAGTTAGCACTTCCTTTTTTGTTTGTAACTATAATACAGCCACACATTGCAGCTTCTCTCGGAATACGGTCTTTACCGGGATGATTTCCAAAGTCGATATAAATTTTGGCACTGAGCAACAATTGCCGAACCTGAGACGGAGTCATGTTTGCTATCGGAACCCAATCGAGTAGTGGTGCTTTTCGGATCAATTCCAGCGTTTCATTATATCCTTTTTTGGGATTGTATACAATCCTGTTGCTTTTATTTTGGTTGGTAAATGATTTCCTTTTTAATTTATCGATAAAAATAGCGTCAAGATAGTCGGATAAATTATAAATATCGGTGACGTTTTTCGATTCCAGAAAATGCCGGGCATAATGTGATTGTACCCAATGAGAGAGCAAGGGCTCCTTTTTAAAATCATAATGGCACACTGTTGGTTTTATTCCCAAAAAGCGTCGTAAGGAAAAGGGTTTTGGCCTAATGGCAGCCAAAAAGAAATCGACACTTAGCCACCAGATTACCTTATGAATTTTTTTATAGTGATAGATCATCCCGGTATAGATTTCGGGAAAGATGACGATATTTTCCGAAGCATCTGTTATTGTATTGGTATAAGGGATTTTAAAACGCTTGTAAAAGTCATGCACCGGATCAGTGGATGCCTGTTGTCCGATATATACCATTTTGGACTTAAATCCCATATTGAGGAGTTTGGATGCCAGCTGATGCATTAAAAAAGGCCCACCCGATGCAAAGTTCGCCGGGGCGATCACATAGAATGTTGCCGTATTTTTATTTAATTTCATAGTATTCGGTTTTAAATTTTCGAATGGCTGAAGAAATGATCTGGTGCATGTCGTAGTATTTATATTCGGCAAGTCTCCCTCCGAAAATGACATTAGTTCCTTTGGCTTTTAGGCAATACTTTTTATAAATTGCCTGATTTTTTTTATCGTTAACGGGATAAAACGCTTCTTTTTTCGAAGACCAGGATTCCGGATATTCTTTGGTGATAACCGTTTGTGGTTGCTTGCCAAATTCGAAATGTTTGTGTTCGATGATACGGGTATAAGGAACAGTCGCATCATTATAATTGACAATGGCATTACCCTGAAAATTGGAGCTATTGATAATTTCGTTTTCAAATCGGAGCGAGCGATATTCGAGTTCGCCAAATTCATAATCAAAATATTCATCGATTTTTCCGGTAAAAACAATAGTCTTGGCCAGCGATTCAAAATAAGAGCGATCGTCAAAAAAATCAGTATTTAAGCGAACTTCCGTTCCTTCCAGTAATCCGTCAATAATTGTATTATAACCGCCAACCGGTATGCCCTGATAGGCATCATTAAAATAATTATTATTGAACGTATAACGCACCGGAAGCCTTTTAATGATAAATGGCGGCAACTCGGTCGCTTTGCGTCCCCATTGCTTTTCGGTATATTCTTTAATCAAAGTTTCATAAATATCTTTACCAACCATTGAGAGTGCCTGTTCTTCCAGATTTGACGGATCTGAAACGCCAAACCGATCTACCTGGATATTAATTTTCGCCCGGGCTTCTTCGGGAGTTATAGCGCCCCATAACTGATAGAACGTATTCATATTAAAAGGCAGGTTGTAAAGCTTCCCTTTTGCAATAGTTACGGGACTATTGATGTAATGGTTAAAAGTGGTAAATTGATTGACGTAATCCCAGATGAATTTATCATTGGTGTGAAAAATATGAGCCCCATATTTGTGGGTTGTAATATCTTCTATTTTTTCACAATATACATTACCTCCCCGATGTGACCTTTTGTCAATAACGAGGCATTTTTTACCGATTTTAGTTGCTTCGTGGGCAAAAACAGCTCCAAAAAGCCCGGATCCTACAATTAGAATGTCATAGTTTTTCATCTTGTTTATGGTGTTAAATTGAGGGTGAATCAGTTGTGGCAACAGCGTGTTGCCCGGATTGTATGGTGTTGGATTTACGGAGGTTTAAAATCCGCTTCCAGACGGTAATAATGTCCTGTTTCTCATTTTCCAGACTGTATTCCTTCAGAATAGATTGTGAAGCTTTTATTTGCTTTTCAAAAAAAGTAGTAGGGGTCATTTCATAAAGGGCCAGAACCTCTTCAATCTTGTGAACAAAACCAATTATATCTCCATCCGGAATGGGGTATGAAAAGTCGGGATTAAAATATTCTTTACCAGCCCTGCCTGTAAAGCCGATCACAATACAACCGCAAGCCATAGCTTCTACAGGAGGGAGACCAAAACCTTCGAAATAATTAAAGCTTAAAAAAATGTGGCTTTCCCTCATAATCTGAGCGACTTCCTGTTCGGTTTTATTATCAATGCTCACTAATGACCAGTCGCGTAAACTATTCCTATAGTTCAGAATGTTTAAAATCTGAACGATTTCGGTTTTCATTTTGC
Source organism: Flavobacterium sp. (assembly GCF_030146175.1). Classification (GTDB taxonomy): domain Bacteria; phylum Bacteroidota; class Bacteroidia; order Flavobacteriales; family Flavobacteriaceae; genus Flavobacterium. The sequence goes on from NZ_JASLCE010000104.1 coordinate 45,149, forward strand.
GAGGCATAAAGGCAATTTGCTTCTTTTTCTGCGGATGGTAATGGAACTTACTTTGATCAATACCAATTCGTATTCGGTAAACGGTAGTATTGGGAACGGCAAAGGACAAATAGTTTTTTGAATCTTCGGATACGGTTATCGTTGCAAGGATATTTTGATCCGTATATTGTTTTTCATGGGGTAATTTTTCGATAGAATTATATAAAAACGAATAATAGCAATTTTGATTAAAAATCACCTTTCGGATATCTTTTTTAATTTTTAAGAAACCCAGACTAAAGATTTCCGGAAAAACAAATATTGCATTTTCATCAAGCTTAGGTGCTATAAACCGTTGTATGCCTAAAGTGATTTTAGTGAAAATGCTTTTTAGAAATGAGGTTTTACCGGTTCTAAGACCTTGTCTGATCAATAAAAACAACGGAAGGTTGTATTCTAACCGGGTAGTATTTTCAAACCATTTATGACGAAAATGCCTTTTTTTATGAAGGATAACAGCATTAAAATTGTTCCGGTTTAAGATGTCTACCTGCCTGTATAATTGTTTGATACCTCCGATTGGTGTTTTGGTATCCGGGCAAATAAAATAAATTTTTTGCTTCATCATAATGGACTATTTTATAGTTAATATTGAATGAACCCAGCTTTCGAGTGTATATTTTTGCCGTATTGCAATAGGAATTTCAGTATAGGGCGTAGCGAAAAAGGAATCCGGAATAGAAAAGGTGGTGTCGGTCCAGATAAAAATGTTATTTGGATCGTAAAAATCATACGTTTTGATGTCTGGATTGGTCGTGATTAATTTTTTCTTTAAGCCGATTGCTTCAAAGGGACGAAAAGATAAGCCGGATTGATCGGGATGATGTATATCCAGAATAATTTGTGTATTGCCACTATAGGTGACAATTTCGGGAAATGGAATAATTTTATCCAGAAAGAGAATATCTGCTGTAGCGTGTTTTTTACGTATGCTTTTGTTTTTAGAAAACAGCAATGCTTTTGCATTTTTTCCGCTAGAGCTTAAGAGTTGGATGATGTGCTTTATTTGGGTAAAACGATGGTCGTAGGTGCCTAGAAAAAGGACATCATATTTAGGACCAGATGGTAGGGTTTCAGTAAAATAGAAATTTGTAGTAAAGTGTAATCCATATTGATCACAGTCGTTTTTGTCAAAACTATAATGAACATCGAAAAAAGGCATTGTCTCTTTCTGACCTTTTATTTTCGCAAAACTATCCCAATAATGAACAATTGAATGTTTTGCTTTTTTGGTAACAAGAGATAATACTTTAGGGGAGAGCATATCGGGTCGGTTAACATACACGATATCGTAAGTGGGATATTCGTTTATTTTTTGAAGGATCACTTTTTGAGAATGTATTTTTTTGATATTCGTATTAAAACACCATTTCAAAAAGAAATTCAAACATCGTTCGCCACTATTTTTATAGTGATACGGATATCCGTTGGATAGGACCATAACGACGGTATAATCGGTAAAGTCCTCAAATCCTTTCAAGATGACTTTATAGAAGTCATAATGATCCGGAGCAATATATAAGATCCTTTTCTTCATTAGACTTGATTTTATACAGCTGTTAATATATGTGTTGAATGCAGACAATAGCAGACCTGCCAGACAAGAGATTATCCTGTTCCGGAATTGTTTTTTGAAGTCTGTTAGATTGTTTTAATTTGAACAATAAAAACCCTGACCGAATTACAAACAGCGTTTATAATCGATGTAACAGTCGATGATCAAATTTTTAGGAGGGAATTTAAAATGTTATCTCAGGTAATTCTTTTTTGATAACAGCAGGAACACCTGCAGCCATACAATTGTCTGGTAAATCTTTGGTGACTACAGCTCCTGCGGCAATTATAACATTTCTTCCTATTGTAATTTTAGGGAGGATAGTGGCATTTGTCCCGATGTTACTATAGGCGCCAATTTTACAATTACCGGAGATGTTTACACCAGGTGAAATTTCCGAAAATTCTCCAATATGACAATCATGGCCGATGGTACAATTTAGGTTAATTAGTGTCCCTTTTTGGACAATTATGTCATTTGTAAGGACGGTTCCAGTCATAATATTACATCCGGAGTCAATTTGATTCCCAAAACTGCCAATAACGGCTTTTGGGCTTATTGTAGCAGTAAAGACACCACCAATAGCTTTGAATTTTTCATACAGGCGTTTTCGTAAAGCCGGATTTCCGATACCGATGGTAAAACGATTATCGGTATGCATAAAGTAGGCCGTAGCGTCGTCAAGGTTTGTAAGAACCGGAAAACGATCGTATAATACGGCTGGAATATCGGTGTTCACATCGTCATAGAAAACCAGATTTTCGGTTTGTCCACTCTGATGTAATACTTCTAAAACTTCTTTAGCAAATCCTTTGGCTCCAACTATTAGCATGCGTTTTGATTAATTAAGGTGGTTATTTTTTCTAAGTCTTCCACGGTTAAACCAACATAAAGCGGTAACGAAAGTACACGTTGGGCTATCGATTCTGAAACCGGCATTGCCTGATCCGGTTGGTTCACATATCCGATCGTGTTTAACGATGGATAAAAATATCTTCTCGGAATAATATTGTTGTCGTTTAATGCTTTTTGTACTTTTAAAAGTATAGCCTCAGAAGGTAGTATTATCGGGTAATAGCTATAATTCCAGATGGTTTCCGGTCGGATAGCCATGGTTTGCAATTGATTAAAATCGAGATGTTGGTTGTAAAAATCAACTACTTTTTTTCGTTCGGACAAAATGGTTCCCATATGAGGCAAAACAGCCAGTCCCATAGCGGCCTGAAGTTCCGAAATTTTAGCATTAATCCCTAATCCGTGAAATTCCAACGGTCCGTTATGACCGAAATTATGACTGTAGAATAGTTTATGAAAAAGCGTTGCATCTTTACAAAACAGCGCGCCACCTTCTCCGGTATGGAAAAGTTTGGTGGCATGGAAACTACAGGTACTCACATCGCCATAATTGAATAGTGATTCCTCTTTATAGGTTACGCCAAAAGCATGTGCGGCGTCATAAATCACCTTTAAGCCGTATTTTTTAGCGATGGCTTCAATCGCGTCTACTTCACAAGGGTTACCAAAGACATGCGTGGCTAAAATAGCGGTCGTTTTTGGACTTATGGCAGCCTCGATCTGGGTTTCATCAATAGTAAGGTATTCCGGATGAATATCGACAAAAACAGGCGTGCAATTTTCCCATATAATAGAAGACGTCGTCGCTACATACGAAAACGGAGTAGTAATGATTTCCCCTTGTTTTCCCAGAATTTTAAGCGCGATTTGTAGCGGTACGGTTCCGTTGTTGGTGATGATCATAGAATTGCTTTTCAGATAATCGGTTAATTTCTGTTCCAATTCCAATACCAGTTCACCCCGGTTAGTAAGCCATTTGTTTTCCCATATCCGTTCAAGTTGCTTTTCGTATTCTTTTAAATCCGGGAAAAAGGTTTTGGTTACTGTTATCATTAATATGGGATTTGTAAATTTTATTTCTGTTGATAAACGAACTTAATGGTTACATTTGTGCAGTAAAAATATAAAAAGTTAAGCAATCTAACCGTACCCAAACGGAATAAGATATCAATCAGATCGGGAGTGGCCGGATCGTAACCTAAATTATATATGAAGCATTGCAGAAGTCAGGAAGAAATACTGGCCGATTGGAGCGGACAGGATATCCACAAGCCTTTAGTAAGTATTTTATGTGACACGTTTAAGCATGAAGCGTATTTAAGCGATGCGTTGGAAGGATTTTTAAGTCAGAAAACAAATTTTCCGTTTGAAATTATTGTCCATGAAGATGCCTCTCCAGACGGAACACCAGCAATATTAAAAGACTTTGAAAGCCGTTATCCGTTATTGATCAAGCCAATTTACCAGACCGAAAACCAATATTCCAATGCGGATGTCGATATTTGGGGCGATCATACTTTTCCGAAAGCGAAAGGAAAATACATTGCGCTTTGTGAAGGTGACGATTATTGGATTGATCCGTATAAATTGCAAAAACAGGTCGATTTTCTGGAAGCCCACCCGGATTATGTTATAACATGGACCGACTTTTTAAACAAAAAAGGGGACGAATTGGTTCCAAACGATTTTAAAGAAACCTTACCCGAAGTGTATACCATCGATTTTGATACGATTTTCCGACCGTATTGCACCTATACGCTGACGTGTGTGTTTTTAAAATCGGCTGTAAAACCACAAGAGTACAAGAGTTTCCGCTATTCCAAAGACAATACCTTATATGGTTTGGCACTTTGCAATGGAAAAGGAGCTTTCCTAAATTTTCAGGGCGGTGTGTACCGTTGGCATGCCGGCGGAATTTATTCGTTAAAATCAGCTTTTTTCCAGCGTTATTCCTCCTATCTGAATGTAAAAGAAGTTTATGACAGGTTGCCACAGGCTCAAACAGCAAACATACGGGAAGTAATCCAGTCGTTGCTAAAAGATTCTGCTTTTGAAGCTTTAAAGCTGTATAAAGATAAGGAAGCCTATGCTAAAGAACCTCATCAGGCGGTACAGCTATTTTTAAAACAGGCATCGTTTGGAATGCGAATCAAATTCTGGCGACGTCATATTAAGATGAACTATTTCGGTATCAAATACAATTAAAAAAGAGGAACGTAGGTTCCTCTTTTTTATAATCTTGATGTGGTATAAAATGCCTAGTTTTGAATAAGAAACACATTGATTATCAGTTTGTAAGGGGGTTAAAATAGCGATTTCAGCATAATCAAAATACGATCAAACCAACGCACCTTTTGAAATACAGGCTTACCTTCGTTTTGGAGGTATTTTAATAGCGGTTTGTTAAACTCTTTCGATTTACGGATCGTACGTACCACAATCTGATAGAGCTGTTTTTCGAGTACCTTCTGGTCGAAAATACGGGATTCCCGGTTTTTTGCGATTAATTTCTGAGCGGCGTCAACAGTAGCGATGACTTCCTGAGCCGATAATCCCCGTTTAAAGTCAAATGCATTCAGATAGCCTTCAATATCGGTGCTTTCAGGATTTATACCGAAGTCCTGTTGTAATTGTGCCAAACGAATATTGCGAAGCGAACGGTTTACGTTATCGATTTTGGTCTGACTGATATTCGTATCATGCCAACGGTAATCGAGTAACGATTCGGATACATTGGCAAATAGGGTAGTAGCACTCATTCGGTTCCATAATTCATAGTCTTCAATTGGAACAAAATCGTTGTCAAAACGGAAATCTTTTAAACAAGCCTTACGAAGCATTATCGTAGGATTTCCAATCGGATTATAAAAAAGAAAAGCCGTTCGAATAGCAAGATGTTCTGTGGGAAGGGCCATTAGTTTTCGTTTGCCATCCGGTTTAAAAAGGGTATAAAAGGTTCCGCAAACACCGATTTCCGGATTTTTTTTCAGGAATTCGATCTGCTTGGAAAAACGATCGGGCATGGCGATATCATCAGCATCCATCAAGGCGATAAATTCCCCTTTAGCCGTTGTAAAACCTTCATTTCGCAAACGAGCCGGGCCCACATTTTCTATTTTATCAACAAAAATAATACGGGAATCGGCCGCTGCATTTTTTTCGATTATGCTTTTACTGGTATCGGTCGATTTATCATTGAGCACGATTAGTTCAAAATCGGTAAAACTTTGCTTCAGAATACTGTCAATCGTTTCCTGAAGGTATTTTTCGGCATTATATACCGGTATGATTACTGATAAAACGGGTTGGCTCATAACTAATTGATCAATAAAGGTTAGGTGTGATTTTTAATAACAGTAGTATAATAATCCAATGTTTCGGTCATCATTTTTTCGATGCTAAAATGATCTACGATGGTTTGTCGGGCATTTTGGGAAAGTGTTTCAGCCAAAACGCCATCCGTTAGTATAGCGGATATACGATCGACAAAATCTGTATCCGTATCACATACAAAACCATTTTCGCCCGATGTGATCAGTTCTTTAAAAGAATCCAGATTTGAAGTCACTATAGGTTTGGCCAACGCCATAGCTTCTAAAAGCGCCAGACTAAAATTCTCTCCTTTGGAAGGGAAAATAAGAACATGAGCGCTATTGAGTAGACGGATAATATTTTCTTTAGGCTGATAACCGTGAAAAACAACCTTATCGGTTAAAGTCTGTGTCTGAATTTCCTTGTCCAAAGTTGCCTTATAAGGTGTTTCCCGACCGATAAACTGTAAGGTGGCTTGCGGGAATTTCTCCGCTAGACGAGCGAATACGCGAAATGCCGTATCGGCTCCTTTTTCGAGGGCAACATTTCCGATATAGAAAACAGAAAACGGAATTACCGACGGATTCGGATTCGGTTGGAATTCCTGTATATTGATGCCGTTATAAATAAGTTTGAATTTCGAAACGCCAAACAGTTCGCGATTAACCTGTTCGGAAAAACGGGAAACGGCAATTACATTTTCGGCTTTTTTAAACGCTTCGCGCTCGCAATGTTTACGTCCGGCTTCTACTTTGTAGCCAAAATATTTTTCCAAAACGGAAAAAGAACCATGACAGCGTACCACATATGGGATTTTTTGGCCTAAAAATAAACTTAAGCCTTCAAAATCATGACATTCGATAATATCGATATTCAGATTGTTCTTTTCAATATAGGCAAAAAGCCGCCGACTGATATCGCGTTTTTCTTTTTCGTGAATTTTAAAATGATACGGCATTAAAAACGAAAACTTCTGTGTAACGGATCGAAACAGATCGTACACAAAATTTCGCTTAAAAAGGTTTTTGGTATAATGAACATGAACCCCTTCGTCGTCAAAATCGATATTGGTTTTGTTTACGCCAAAAATGTATACCCGATGACCTCTTTTTACAAGTTCTTTGGCCAGTAAAGTATTAAAATTCCCAGTTCCACCACAAGGAGGAAGCTTTTCATTTTTGTATTCCCGGGTTAAAATGAGGATATTCATACGGTTATTTTTTCAGATCGAAAATCGTAGTAACCCAATTGTCCAAGGTATATTGATTGTAAATTTCTTCCGGAACGGGTTCGTAATCCGTAGCCAGAAATTCGGGGGCAATTACGGGGTTTTCGCGATCAATGATCAATATGTTATTGGGGTTATAAAACGGGTAATTTACGACCGTTTTATTATCCGTTATTAGTTTTTTCTGCATTCCCATAGCCTCAAATACCCGGAAACTCAGACCGGTTTGGTTGTTTTGAACGATGTCCAGAATAATTTCGGCTTCCGAATACAATTTCAGCAATTGTTTTAATCGGATTTTTTTGGACTGAAATAACAGCTGGCTATTGGTTTTGGCTGCGGTTTCGGCTTTGAAATTGTATTTGAATTTTTTGTATTCGATATTCCGACTCACAAAAATAAAATGAAACGGCGCTTTCAATTGCTCCAACTGATAGGCAATTTTATTGTATATCGGAAAACGTTTGTCGAACGATGAAATCGTGGTAACCTTATATTTTGGTTTTACGGCTGGGATTTCCTGTTTGTCAAAGTAGATATAATTGTTCATTTTGACAAAATTGTGTGCCTTGGCATCCTGTTCGTCAAAAGAAAAAATTTCGTCAAAAAGACCTGCATTTAAGAGATGATCGACCGGACAACGATGTAAACTGTCGTACAGATAGGCAAAATAGTTTTTGGTATATTGCTTAATTAGCTGGTGGTATTTCAGTTCGATAACATCGGGATTGATCACCAAAATAATATCGTGTTGTCCGTGTTTTTGTAATTCGGATATAATATGTTCCTGCTTCTTTTTGGTTTTGAGGTTAATACCCAGGAAAATTTTAGAAAGTAAGTTTACGATTCTCGATGCTAAATTGGCATGCTTATAACCTCCCAAATTGATATGATACGCATCAATATTCTTTTGCTGTAACAATTTGATGATATATTTGTCGTAGTGCCAGTTATCGAAACTGATCAAACAAATCTTCTGCTTCATTTTTCAAATAATATAATTAGTGGGAGTGTGTTATTACTAATAACTGTTACAACGGGTTAAATATTTTGTTTCTGGTTTGCTTTTAGTGATTTATACGTATGGTATACGCTCAATGCCTGTAAATACGATATGATTAATCCGTCTTTTCCATCCAATATTCCCAGACGGATAAAGAAGGCTTTTATAAACTTAAAAATGGTTTTTAGGTATTGGGTAAAAACGCTGTATTTTTTGCCTTTAAGGAAAAGTTCTTTTCCTTTTAAAACACCATAGCTAATCATTTTCTGTCTATAAATAGCGTAATTGTCATAGGAATAATGGAGTAACTTATTTTGAAATATGCCAATCGTTCCGTCGACTTTAAGGGTTTCGTGAACCAGTTTTTCCGGGATATAATGTGCTTTGTCTTTTTTAAACAATCGGAAATTTTTATCCGTTTGCGTACCGGAGAAATGGATCGCTCTTCCGGCAAAATAGAACTTTCTTAAAAAGTAATACGCATCTTTGGTTTCCGGTTTGCGGACTTCTGCGATAATTTCGGCACGCAATGGCGGAGTAATCCGTTCATCGGCATCCAGAAATAAAACCCAGTTATAGCTGGCCAGTTCCAGTGCCAGATTCCGTTGTGTTGTAAAATCAACAAATTTATGCTGTACCACTTTAACATTTGGGTACGTATTGGCAATGGCCACGGTAGAATCGGTACTATACGAATCCACTACGATAATCTCATCCACAAAATCAAGACATTCGATTACTTCCCGGATGTTTTTTTCTTCGTTATAGGTGATTATCAGTCCGCTGATTTTAATAGAACTGGATTGCGATGTCATATACGATTAACTTCTTTTTACAATTACATAATTGCGGTATTCAAATAGCCGTTTACCGGTTAAGTCTTCGATAAAGGCCAGTAATTTTCTTCTGAAATTCATTTTGCGTCCCATTTTGGTCGGATCAAACGAGAATTTCCAGTTGCTGCGATTTACCCTGTCCTGGAAAACCTGAGGATGGGTACCTTTAAACTTTAGTAAGCGTTCGGCATTACCATAGTCAAATTCATAATCTTCATTATAGGTTCGGTCGATCCATTCGTCGTCGCTATTGTAAAAACGACCGGTGTTTTTCACCTTTGTTTTTAATCCGCCAGGCGCTTTAACCCATCCGTAATGATAAATATAAGCCGGAATGTGTTTTACTTTTAACTTGCGACCGTTATAACGGAAACCTTGTGCATCTTTATAGGATTCCATTCCGGGCAGGTTGCGGACAATACGGATTTCTCGGCGGTACCATCTGCGGGAATGTGCATAAAAATCATACGATCCGTAAAAATGCATATAGTTAAAAAGCAAGCCTTCAACATTTGGATCATTTAGCGATGCCTCCATTTCTTTACGAATGGTGTCCAGGTATTTTTCATGAACACATTCGTCACCCTGAATATAAAAAGCCCAGTCTACATCGGGACTAATGGCCTTAAATGCCTTGTCGGTTTCGAGGGCAAAAGTGCGACCGCCTTCGCGTACGCTATCGTCCCAAACAGTTTCAATAATTTTGATTTTTGGGGAACCAATACTTTTAATAAGATCTAATGTGGTGTCGGTAGAATTTCCATGAGCTACTATAAATTCATCACATATGGGCAATATTGAAGTAATTGCTTCTACGATAGAGTAATCGTTTTGTACCGCATTGCGGATAAAGGTAAAACCGGCGACTTTCATGTAGGTTGGATTTATTTGGATTTTAATATCTTAAAAAATAAAAATGCTTGTTATAATGATTGATACAGTGTCATAATCCTGTTCGCAATAACATCGTCATTAAATTTCTGTACAAACATATAACCTTTTTCTGTTATCTCGTCTCTTAAATTGGGATCACGAAGTAATAATTCAATTTTTGATTGTATGTCGGCACTGTCGGTTGGATCGACATAAAGGCTATCGGGTCCGCCCGCTTCCGGGAAAACACCGGAGTTGGTTGTAATAACCGGAGTTTTGGAATATAACGCTTCAATAATCGGAATTCCGAAACCTTCAAACAACGACGGATAAATAAAAACAGTAGCCAACTGGTATACCATTGCCAGTTCGCGGCTGTTTAGTCCTTTTAAAAACAGGACTTTTTCGTCCATTTGATGTTCCCGGATGTAGTTTTTTACCGTTTGCGTATAAGCCGTTTCGCCTCCGATAATGACAAGTTTCGTATCGATATTCCGAATGGCTTTTACAGCTGCCAGTACGTTTTTACGGATTTCGACCGTACCCACGTTTAAAACAAACTGTTCCGGAAGCTTGTATTTTTCGATAACGGCTTTCTTTTCTTGGTCGGAATAAAGCTCTTTAAAAACCTGCTGACATCCCTGATAAATCACTTCGATTTTTGATTCCGGGATTTTCAGGTACTGTACAATATCGTTTTTGGTTTGTTCGCTAATGGCGATAACGGTATCGGCATTTTGAGCGGCCTTTTTAAATTTATAAAAATGAATTTTCCGGTCGAAGAACGAATAAAACGCCGGATAACGCATAAAGATCAGATCGTGAATCGTCACGGTACTTTTAATTCCGGCTTTTTTCAATCCCGAAGGAAGTTCGCCCGAAAGACCGTGGAATAATTGAACGCCGTCTTTTTTCAGATCGGAAATAATAGTGCGCTGGCGCCATATATTATAAAACTTCCGATTGAACCAGCCGGTCGGACGTTTTTCGATAATCGTATCCGAATCCGAGGTGAAAAGTTGCTTTTTTGCCGGTTTCGGATTGTATAGTAAATAGTGGTTTTCCGGAAAAAAACGATTCATAATCCGAACCAGATCACGGCTGTAATTACCCAGTCCGGTCTGATTATGAAAAACGCGTTTCGCTTCATAACCAATCGTTAGGCTTTTGTTGTCCCGGTTTTTATTTCGGTGTAGTTGTTGGAGATACACATAACGCATATAAACGTGTTGTGACATGATTTTAGCCAAAGATACACCTTGTGATCCATTTAGGAATCCGAATTCGATTATATAATGCTTAAAAAAACGAAAAGCCGGTTTTACATAAAAATGAAAAGCGGTAGGTTTTGTATTTTTCTGATACAATTCCTGAGCCCGTAATTTGGAATATTGCAGGCGTTTTCCTAGAAAATCAGCTTTGTTTTTAAACGAATAATGCTGGATGATTTCTTTTAGATTCCCGGATTTACCGTCAACGATAAGTTGTTCGTGTACGAGTTTATGGGAATAGCGGCATTTTGATTTTCGGAACAGGCGTATGGCTCTGTCCTGATTTTGTCCGCCATAAAACATTGGCTTTTCTGCATAATAAAAAGCGCGTTTTACCCAAAAAGCGACTTCCTCCGGATGTGAAGCCACCTGTTCTTTTAATTCGAGGATTCCATTTTCGGTCACCCTTTCGTCGGCATCAAAAAAAGTAACCCAGTCATTTGTGGCCAAATCGATGGCAAAATTCCGCTGACGGGAAAAATCGTCAAACGGGCGTTGTACGATTCGCACCTGCGGAAATTCACTCCGGATGATATCCAGTGTGGTATCGCTACTGTACGAATCGACTACAATAATTTCGTCCGCGAAAGCCATATTCCGGAGATAGGTCCGGATATTGTCTTCCTCGTTCCTAATGATGGCTAAAGCCGATATTTTTGGACTGCTGCTCATTTAATACTATTAGATGGCAACGTCATACTCTCTTAAAGCGTCGTTTAATGAGGTTTTTAAATCGGTTGAAGGCTTGCGTTTTCCGATGATCAGCGCACATGGCACCTGATATTCACCGGCAGCAAATTTTTTAGTATAACTTCCTGGAATCACCACCGAACGCGCCGGAACAATACCTTTCATTTCAACTGGTGTATCGCCGGTAACGTCGATAATTTTAGTAGATGCGGTAAGGCAAACATTCGCTCCTAATACGGCTTCTTTTTCAACGCGAACACCTTCTACCACGATACATCTTGAACCGATAAAAGCACCGTCTTCAATGATTACCGGAGCGGCTTGTAACGGTTCCAATACCCCACCGATTCCAACACCACCACTTAAGTGTACGTGTTTTCCGATTTGCGCACAGCTACCAACCGTCGCCCAGGTATCGACCATGGTTCCTTCGTCTACATAAGCCCCAATATTTACATAGCTTGGCATTAAGATTACCCCACTGGAAATATAGGCTCCGTGACGCGCTACAGCATTTGGAACGACGCGGATACCTTTTTCGGCATACCCTCTTTTTAAAGGCATTTTATCGTGATATTCGAATATTCCAGCCTCAAGCGTTTCCATTTTCTGGATTGGGAAATACATAACTACGGCCTTTTTTACCCATTCGTTTACCTGCCATCCATCGGTTGTTGGTTCTGCAACACGCAATTTTCCGGCATCCAGTAATTCGATCACTTCTCTAATGGCATTCGTCGTTTTTTCTTCTTGTAATAAGGCACGGTTTTCCCATGCTTGCTCTATTATTGGCTGTAAGGCATTCATATAAAAATCGATTTTTAGCAAATATAACCCCATTTTTTTAAAACGAAATAGAAAATAGCAGAATTTGGGCAGGCCGATACATTTCGAAACACCATATATTTTTCTATTTTTGCAGCACAACACAACACACTTATGTACAAATCTATAATCAGACCGATACTGTTCCGTTTTGATCCGGAAAAAATCCATCATTTTACCTTTGGAAGCATCCGTTTTCTACACAAAATACCGGGTGTTCCGGCATTATTAAACGCTATTTATGAAGTGAATGACCCGCGACTGGAACGGGAAGTTTTTGGATTGCGTTTTAAAAATCCGGTTGGACTTGCTGCCGGATTGGATAAGGATGCTAAATTATACAAAGAACTGTCCAATTTAGGCTTTGGTTTTATCGAAATTGGCACCCTTACACCCAAAGGTCAGGAAGGAAATCCGAAAAAACGATTGTTCCGTTTAAAAGCCGATAGCGCGTTGATCAACCGTATGGGATTTAATAACGGCGGCGTTATCGAAGCGGTGGAACGTCTGAAAAAAAATAAAGGCGTACTGATTGGTGGTAATATTGGAAAAAACAAGCTTACACCCAATGAAGCCGCAACTCAGGATTATGAAATCTGTTTTGAAGCGTTATACGATTATGTCGATTATTTTGTCGTAAATGTAAGCTCACCCAATACACCCAATTTACGAGCCTTACAGGATAAAGAGCCGTTAACCGAACTGTTACAAACGCTACAGAATAGAAACCAGACCAAACCGAAGCAAAAACCGATACTGTTAAAAATTGCCCCGGATCTGACCGATGAGCAATTGCTGGACATTATCGATATTGTAAGAGATACCAAAATTGCCGGTGTGATTGCAACCAATACGACCATTTCGAGAGACGGACTGGTTTCCGAAAATAAAAAAGAAACCGGCGGACTTTCCGGAAAACCGTTAACCAAACGATCGACTGAGGTAATCCGATTCCTGTCGGAAAAAAGCAATAAAGCTTTCCCGATTATCGGAGTTGGTGGAATTCATTCGGCGGAAGATGCGATCGAAAAACTGGAAGCCGGCGCGAGTCTGATACAATTGTATACCGGATTTATTTATGAAGGACCGGGTTTGATCAAAGCCATCAATAAAAAAATACTGGCCGGAAAATAACAGGAGGTATTCGCACACTAAAACAGAAATCTGTTAAACTTTTCTCTTTTGGGAATGGTGTTGCTTTCTAATTGTTTGAAAGCGATACGATTGTGTTGTTTAATGGATCAATCTTTTTAAAATAGTAGGTTGCCATTGCCAGTATATTTGAAAATTATGAACTTTAGCGTATCTTTGAAACGTTATGGAGCAAGTTAAAATCATCGAATGTCCCCGAGATGCCATGCAAGGTATCAAGGCGTTTATTCCTACAGAAAAGAAAGTGCAATACATTCAATCTTTATTGCGTGTAGGATTTGACACTATTGATTTTGGCAGTTTTGTTTCCGCAAAAGCGATTCCGCAAATGCAGGATACGCCGGAAGTACTGGCGCAACTGGATTTGTCACAAACCAAAAGCAAACTACTGGCAATTATCGCCAATACGATAGGTGCTGAAAATGCATCCCGTTATCCGGAAATCAAATACCTGGGCTTCCCGTTTTCGATATCGGAGAATTTTCAGATGCGAAACACCCACAAAACCATAGCCGAATCGCTGATAACTTTACAGGAAATTCTGGACATCGCCAACGCTACCGATAAAGAAGTGGTGGCCTATTTGTCGATGGGATTCGGAAATCCTTATGGCGATCCGTGGAGTGTGGAAATCGTAGGAGAGTGGACAGAAAAGTTGTCCAATATGGGCGTAAAGATATTGTCGCTTTCCGATACGGTAGGCTCTTCGACACCGGAAGTGATTTCTTATTTGTTTTCGAATTTGATTCCGAAATACCCGCATATTGAATTCGGAGCGCATCTACATACCACACCGGACAAATGGTTTGAAAAAGTAGATGCGGCCTATAAAGCCGGATGCCGTCGTTTTGATGGTGCTATTCAGGGATTTGGAGGCTGCCCGATGGCCAAAGACGACCTGACCGGGAATATGCCAACCGAAAAAATGCTATCCTATTTTACTTCACAAAAAGCTGATACCGGATTAAGTCCGATGAGCTTTGAAAGTGCTTATAATGAAGCGCTTAAAATTTTTACCGTTTACCATTAGTCGTACTAAAAAGAAAGTACAAAAGACTTTATAAAAATTAGAACAGTAGTTTTATTACTATTTGTTTTGACTGTTTCGTATCCGGATGACTCCATGTCAAGCCAACGGGTTTTGTTAAGGATCATAAAACCCTGAAAAAGCACTATTTACTACTTAAATCAAAAAGAACTCATGTTTTGTCTTAAACATGTTTTTTTTTGTCCGTATATCTCAAAAAGATTGTTCGAAAATGCTAATTAATTTAGCGCTATAAATAACTATAAACAAAAATTGATCATATAGTATTGATACAATAATAAACATTTCAAAATTTAGAATAGAAGTTTGTAGTTGATTTTATTTTGTATTCATACAACTTTAATAAGGTTCTGTTGTTATTACGGGATCTATAGTAACGATGCTGGTTTCCTCCTTTAGCATTATAAAAACGGATAAAACTTTTTAGTTAGTAAAAAATTGATGCTTCTGTTTTAAAACTAACAAACTTTAATTAATCTAATATGATAAGTAATATGAATAAGTATTATGTAATTGTATCCCTCCAACTTCTTTTTACAGGGGCGATTTATGCCCAGATTGGAATTAATATAGAAGATCCCAAGGCTACTTTGGATATAACCGGAAAAAAAGGAGTAGCAGATATTGATGGTGTTCTTTTCCCTAGACTTACTCTGGCAGAATTAACTGCAAAAGGAGATGGGCTGTATGGAGCGGATCAAAATGGAGTACTCATTTTTATTACGGATGTAACCGGAGGAGACGTTTTGTCGCAACGAACGAATATTGATGAGAGTGGGTATTATTATTTTGATAGTCCATCGAATGTTTGGATAAAAATGGATAATACAACCTCTTGGAAAGCCGCTCTTACTACTTGGCCGGCGTACCCAACTGCTCGGTATATTTATCAAAATGGTAGCCTCGGTATAGGCGATTATAGTACAAAAGCTGCTACGGAAAAACTGGATGTTGATGGAAACGTAAGACTTCGCAATATTAGAGATGGTAGAGGACGTAACAATTATCCTAATACTATTGTAGCAAATTCAGAGGGTACTCTGGCTGCTTTTAGAGGTAGTTATGCCATTTGGCGGGCAGCTAGAACGAATGCTGAGGCGGTAATGACAGATGACGATGAGATCGTAAATATATTATCCTCTAGTGTAACGACTATTACGTTACCAGCCAACCCTGTGCTCGGCAGGGTTATTACGATCCGTATTGATAGTGCTTCCGATGGCGTGTATAATGTAGTGACCCCTAATGTAACATGGACCGGTTATTTGCCAATAAAATATATTCCAAATCATCTTCAAATAGTTGCAGCGGATTATATAACCAGGATTAAAGCTGGAACGACTGTAAAGTTACAATGGACAGGTCCACCAGGACTGTATGGCCCCGCTGGAGGAGGTGGACTGGATTGGATTCAAATTGAAGGCGACCTTCAGGTAACACCTTAAGACTGGGTTGCTATGAAACGGTTGCGCTATTTCCTATGTTGAAAGAAAGGTATCACCAAACTAAGGAATGAAAGGTAAAGTTTACTAATCGGGCATAGTTTTTTTGTCATAAAATCGTAAAAGTTTTACCGTTTTATAGTAATTCAAAAAACACCCTGTCTTTTGTGAAAATTAGGGTTTTGTCTTGTTTTAAACGTAAGTTATTTAGGTAAAACGATTAATTCAGTTTTCTTTAAATGAGGTTCACATAATAAAAAAATAACATGAAAAGATATGGTACAATTGTAAGTTTCCTCTTTTTTACCGGGCTTCTTTACGCTCAGGTTGGAATTAATACAGAAAGTCCTAAAGCTACTTTAGACATAGCAGGAGAAAAGGGAGTTACGGATATCGATGGTGTTCTTCCGCCACGACTTACCCTGGCAGAATTAACTGCAAAAGGAGATGGGCTGTATGGAGCGGATCAAAATGGATTACTCATCTTTATTACGGATGTAACCGGAGGAAATATTT
>NZ_JASLCE010000114.1 GCF_030146175.1 Flavobacterium sp.
GTTGAATTAGACGAAATGAGAATCGGTACTACTTGGGCTCAGGTTACTCCTCAAGCTACAGCTAGTTTAGCTGACAACGCTATCGCTGGTTTAAAAGTATACCCTAACCCAGTTTCTGGAAACAACTTCTATATTTCATCTGATGCTTCATCTGTAAAATCAGTTGCTGTATATGATGTATTAGGAAAACAAGTAATCAACACTCAAGTTGAAAACGAAGCAGCTATCAACGTTTCTAACTTAAACGCTGGTGTTTATATCGTTAAAATTACTGAAGAAGGAAAAACGGCTACTAGAAAATTAGTTATCAAATAATTTTTCTTCACAATATATAGAAAAGCGTCAACAATGTTGACGCTTTTTTTTATGCTCTAATCTCAAAACTTAAACTACCCTTTACTTTAAGATGATCAAAAGCAAACATCAGGTTACTATCTTGCCAACAAAAAACCATGAGACAAATTTACCTGGCTTTATTTAGCATCGCATTGAGCGTAACCGCTAACGCCCAAACGAACTTAATTCCAAACGGGAATTTTGAAACCTGGACCAACAACACAACTCCAAACGGATTTTCATCCGTAAACACCGAAACTTTTTCGGCAAACAATTTTATTACACGCGAAACCAGCATCTTTAAAAGTGGTGCATCTGCTGTAAAACATCAATCACAAGACGATACACAAACGGTAAGCCCAGACAACCTGACTCCGGTTACTCCAGGAAACAACTATACTATTTCTTACTGGTTTCTGGACAACGACACCAAAGCACGTAGCCGCGCCTGGCATTCCTGGGTTAACATTTCCAATGGAAACGAATCGGAATTAACCGACCATAGAGATGTATTACACCCAACAACCTATTCCAGCAATAGCGCACAATGGGTACAGGTAAGCTTTACCCTAACTGCTCCGGCCAATGCCACGCATTTCCGCTTCCAGGCCCGTACTTACAGACAATCGGCAACCAGCGTTGGTGGTTTTATTTACTATGATGATTTTTCAATCGTAAACAACACCACAATGGGACTAACCGATCACCAGATCGACGGTTTAAAACTATACCCAAACCCTGCCGGGACTAACGACAACCTATATATTACTTCCGTTTCTGGCGCCGACAAAACAATTGAGATTTACGACATTCTTGGTAAACAGGTTCAAAATCTAAAATCCGAAAACAATAACCCGATTCAGCTTTCCAATCTGAATACCGGAGTCTATCTTTTAAAAATTACAGAAGAAGGAAAAACCGCAACTCAAAAATTGATCATCAAATAACCGCCTCCATATTCTTAACCTTATCCGGCACCAACTTTCGTTGGTGCTTTTTTATTTTGTATTTTTGCTCAAAAAGTTATACTCTTGATCACTTCTGCCGATATCTTTCAGATTGCTTCTAAAAAAGAATTTGAAAAAACCACGCTCAAAGTTTTTCGTCATCAGTTCGACAACAACAGTGTCTATCGGGATTTTTGTACCCTTTTAAAAAAGGACAAAACCAATGTCAAACAAATACAAGACATTCCGTTTTTACCGATTCAGTTTTTTAAAAGTCACGAGGTTCTAAGTAGCACCGATCCGGTTCAGACTACCTTTACCAGTAGCGGAACAACCGGAATGAGTACAAGTCGGCATCTGGTAACCGATTTGCAGTATTACGAAGAAAGTTTCCGACTAGGTTTTTCGCAATTCTACGGCAATATTGAAGATTATGTTGTTTTAGCACTTTTACCTTCCTATCTGGAACGCGAAGGCTCTTCTCTTATCTATATGGTCGAAGATCTTATACAACGCTCCAATCAACCGGATAGCGGCTTTTATCTGAACAATTACGACGAACTGATAACCAAGTTGATCAAACTCGATAACGAAGGTCAGAACGTAATCCTGATTGGCGTTACCTACGCCCTATTGGATCTGATCGAAATGCAATCGTTCGATCTAAAAAACACGATCATCATGGAAACCGGCGGAATGAAAGGTCGCCGAAAAGAGATTATCCGTGAAGAATTACACGATATTTTATGCAACGGTTTTGGTGTTTCTAAAATCCACTCCGAATATGGAATGACCGAATTGCTCTCGCAGGCGTATTCGTTAGGTGATGGCGTTTTCGAATGCCCGCCCTGGATGGATATTCTGATTCGCGATACGGAAGATGCATTGTCTTATATCGAAACCGGTAAAACCGGCGGTATTAATGTGATCGACCTGGCCAACATCAACTCCTGTTCATTTATTGCCACTCAGGATTTAGGCAAAAAATACGCAAACCATTCTTTTGAAGTACTCGGACGATTTGACAATTCCGATATACGGGGTTGCAATCTGATGGTTTTATAAAATAAAAAAAGGGAGTTTAAAACTCCCTTTCTTTTTATACGGCACGAATCACAAAATAATTCTTTTTCCCTCTTTGCAACAGCACAAATTGTCCGTTGATCAGGTCTTTACTTGTGATTTGGTAGTCTTCGGTTACTTTTTCTTTGTTCACAGCAATCGAGTTTTCTTTTAAAGCCCGACGCGCTTCGCTATTGGAAGCCAAAAATCCGGATTTACCCGATAACGCCTCAATAATACCCACTCCGGATTCGATTTCCGATTGCGGTATTTCGGCTTGTGGCACACCTTCAAAAACATCTAAAAACGTTTTGGCATCCAAATCTTTCAAGTCATCCGATGTGGAGTTTCCAAACAAAATATTCGACGCTTTGATCGCATTTTCCAAATCGGCTTTAGAATGTACCATAATGGTAATTTCTTCCGCCAGACGCTTTTGTAACGCGCGTAAATGCGGTTCGCCTCTATGTTGCTCGATCAAGCTTTCAATTTCCTCTTTTGATAAAAAGGTAAAGATTTTAATATATTTTTCTGCATCCGTATCGGACGTGTTCAACCAGTATTGGTAAAATTTATATGGCGACGTTCTTTCGGCATCCAGCCAAATGTTTCCTCCTTCGGATTTACCAAATTTGGTTCCGTCGGCTTTTGTAATTAACGGACACGTTAGCGCATACGCTTTTCCGCTCTCTTTTCGGCGCACCAATTCTGTTCCGGTGGTAATATTACCCCATTGGTCACTTCCTCCCATTTGAAGCGTACAATTTTTCGCTTTGTACAAATGTAAAAAGTCATACCCCTGAACTAACTGATACGTAAATTCGGTAAAAGACATTCCTTCAGCCGATTCCGATGAAAGCCGTTTTTTTACGGAGTCTTTAGCCATCATGTAGTTTACAGTAATGTGTTTTCCTACATCACGGATAAAATCCAAAAACGAGAATTCTTTCATCCAGTCATAGTTATTCACTAATTCTGCTGCATTTGGTGCATCTGAGGTAAAATCCAGAAAACGGGCTAACTGCGCCTTGATCGCATTCTGATTGTGTCGTAATGTGGTTTCATCCAACAGGTTTCGTTCGTTCGATTTACCCGACGGATCTCCGATCATTCCAGTCGCACCACCAACCAACGCCAAAGGCTTGTGTCCGCTTAACTGAAAATGTTTCAGCATCATTACGCCTACCAAATGTCCAATATGCAATGAATCCGCTGTTGGGTCAATTCCCACATACGCTACCCGCATCTGCTCCAACAAATGTTCTTCCGTGCCTGGCATAACGTCGTGGAGCATTCCTCTCCAAGTCACTTCTTCAATAAAATTCTTCATTTTTTTTCAATTTGCACAAAGATAGTCGAATTAAAGCATTTGAAACCCCCTGTTTTTTGACAATTTTTCAATCTAAAGAGATAAAATGGTTTTCTCCCCTCGTTTTAATCTTCCTTTATTCTCTTATACGTCCAACTCAATCTAATATTTCCGAAATAATTCTTATAATCAAACTCATCATGATCATAAATCACATACTTACTTTTACACAGACTCATACAAAGACTATAAAAAATTACAACTTTTTAGGGTTACAGTTTTTAGTTTTAACAGCACAGATCAGGAAGGATGATATGCAACAATAAAAAAGTCGGCTATATACCGACTTTAATTATTTTTTCAAGCACTACTACTATACCTTTCAAAGCTTATTCATATTTGTAATTGAATTTCCCTTCAGTTACATAAAAATCAACTGGTGCAGCTGGTTGATTAATCTCATCAACTGTTTTAAAATCAAAAGTCCCTTTTACTGTGTGCGATGTAGTATTTACCTCTGTAATTTCAATAACACCTTCTTTTGTAAACTCTCCAATGCTGTTAGTGAGATCAATCAAATTGATAAAGTGAGACGGAGGAGTAGTAAAAGTTTCTCGTCCAATTGTATATGTACCTACCACAATATCACTTCTTTTTAACCAAATATTGATTTCTTTAGCCCCAAAAACACCCCCTTGTCTTCCTTGGAGCATTACATAATCTTCCAAGGGGAAATAAGTCCAAATATTTGTACTTGAAAAGTTATTGTTCCCAAAAGGATTATTGGCTTGAAAGTTATTTCCGTTGATTTTTGCCGTCATGGCCCAAACAGGTGTGCTTGGATTTTCAGGATTGGGATCACCGTTACTATCCGAAGAGCATGAGAATAGGGTAATAAATAATGTAAGAACTGGAATGTAAATTTTCTTCATCTTTAATTTGAAAGTATTAATATTTTGCGCAAAAATAAGATTATTACCACGAAGTATCCTAAGCAGAGTTTCACAAATGCTCTGATAATATGGATTTGTAACCTACTACATCATCTAAACAAATGGCATTTACTAAAACTACCATAAAAACAAAACTATAACTTTTTACAGCTGTTGTTTTTAGCCTTAATAGCACGGATGATTATAAATTCCACACTATCGATCTCTATCCGTTACCCTGTTTTTTGACAATTTTTTATTTTAAAATATTTCTTACTTTTATCCGTGACGATAATTAGTACATTTGCAACTATGATACTTGTTACAGGCGGAACCGGATTAGTGGGAGCTTATCTTCTTCTCGAATTACTTCGAAAAGGAGAAAGCGTTCGTGCTATTTTCCGTACGGAAGCCAATATTGCGACAACCCGAAGACTTTTCGAGACACATCAACAACTGGAATCCTTTGATCGTATCGAGTGGTTACAAGCGGATATCACCGATATTCCGAGGTTGGAAAAAGCTTTCCGGGATATTGATTATGTGTATCATTGTGCCGCACTAATTTCGTTCGATCCAAAAGACGAAGAAAATCTACGAAAAACAAATATCGAAGGAACAGCGAATATCGTTAATTGCGCCATTGCCTTTAACGTAAAAAAACTGTGTTATGTGAGTTCCATTGCTGCATTAGGTGATGCACTGGAAGGTCAATCGGTTATTACCGAAGAAACCGACTGGAATCCGGAGAAACTTCATGGTGATTATGCTATTACCAAGTTTGGTGCCGAAATGGAAGTTTGGCGCGCCTCTCAGGAAGGATTAGATGTTGTGATTATAAACCCCGGAATTATTTTTGGCAGTGGATTTTGGAACAATGGTAGCGGACAGATTTTTAAACAAATCGCTTCCGGCTTCCCGTTTTATTCCAAAGGATTAACCGGTATTATCGCCGTGGAAGATGTCGTAAAAATTATGATCACACTAATGAACAGCTCCGTTTCAAGAGAACGTTTTACATTGGTAGCCGAAAATCTTTCCCTAGAAAAAATCCTATTCGCAATTGCCGACGGTATGTCTAAAAAAAGACCTTCGTTTTATGCCGGCCCATTTGCCACCGCGATTGCCTGGCGATTGGATTGGTTGTTTTCGACCGTTTTTTTCCGAAAAAGAAGTTTTACCAAAGCAACGGCCAAATCGGCACATTCCCGTGAAACATTTAGCCCAAAAAAAATAGCCCAACAACTGGACTATTCCTTTACTCCTATGGAGTCGTATCTTTCTGATTTAGCGAAACGCTATATTACTGATCATCGACAGGCTTAACTCCTGTTGTTTTTTCAATTTCTACACCGGCTACTTCTCGCTGCTCTTGCAAATTATCGATTACTTTTGAATATAACTTTTTATACCCTTCCACATCGGAAGCATAGTATTTATTGCTCGTTTCAATTACCTTGGCATTGACTTTATATTTATTAAAAATAAAATCGTTTAACTTCACATTATTGGTTGTTAGTTTCTGTGGATCATAACCGTCTATTGCCTGATAAATGGCTATATCCGTTAATATTTCCACCATCTTATCTTCCGGAATCAAATTCGCTGGTTTTTCCATTATCTTTTTATCACAGGCAACAACAACACTCAGCAAACCAATAAGTAATACGATCTTTTTCATACTTTTATCTATCAAATAACAAACGTTCGCCACAACGGATGTCTTTTACTTTTGAATTTACATAAACCAACTGTCCGTTTACCAACGTATGGGTAATTCTCGATTTAAAATTAGCTCCTTCAAACGGCGACCAGCCACATTTATATAGTATATTTTCTTTTTTAACCGTCCACGGTTGTCCGGCATTTACCAGAACCAAATCGGCATAATATCCTTCACGGATAAATCCTCTTTTTTCAATTTTAAAGATTTTTGCCGGATTATGCGCCATTTTTTCAACGATCTTTTCCAATGAAATTTTCCCCTGATGATAGGCTTCAAACATCGCCACAACAGCATGCTGTACTAATGGCCCTCCGGACGGAGCACTGGTATACGGATTTTGTTTTTCCTCAAGCGTATGAGGCGCATGGTCGGTTGCAATTACATCAATACGATCATCCAGCAACGCTTTCCATAATTCATCGCGATCTTTTGCTGTTTTTACCGCCGGATTCCATTTAATCAGATTTCCTTTTTTCTCATAATCGGCATCTGTAAACCATAAATGATGTACACATACTTCTGCTGTGATCTTTTTATCTTCCAATGGAATCTTATTGGTAAACAATTCCGTTTCCTTTGCCGTCGACACGTGGAAGATATGCAAACGCGCGCCTGTTTTTTTCGCCAGCTCAATTGCTTTTGACGACGAAATATAGCACGCTTCCTCGCTACGGATCAGGTGATGGAATTTTACCGGAATATCATCTCCGTATTCTTCTTTATATTTTTCAAGATTGGCTTTAATCGTTCCTTCGTCTTCACAATGAACGGCAATCAGCAATGGCGTACTTAAAAAGATTTTCTCTAACGTCTCTTCATTGTCCACCAACATATTTCCGGTCGATGATCCTAAAAACAATTTAATTCCCGCTACATTTCTGGGATTCGTTTTCAGAATTTCTTCCAGATTGTCGTTGGTTCCACCCATCATAAACGAATAATTCGCATACGAAGTTTCGGCAGCAATCTGATATTTTTGTTCTAATAATTCCTGAGTTACCGCATTCGGAACCGTATTGGGCTGTTCAATAAACGAGGTTATTCCTCCCGCTACCGCAGCTCTGGATTCGGATGCAATATTGCCTTTATGCGTCAATCCCGGTTCGCGAAAATGCACCTGATCATCGATCGCACCCGGAATAAGATAGTTTCCTTCTGCATCTATAATAATACAGTCGGAAGATTTCGGGCTGATGCTCGCTGCAACCTCCTTGATATATTTATCTTCAACCAGCACATCTCCTTCAAAGATAACTCCTTCATTAACAATCTTCGCATTCTTTATCAATATCTTGCTCATCGTACTTTTCTATCTATAATCTATAATCGGTTTATCATTTTTTTGAATCGCAATGTAATTACGCCAAAAATAGCTTCTTTTATAATAGCATTGCTCATTTTTGACTGTCCTTTGGTCCGATCGGTAAAAATAATAGGCACTTCTACTATTTTCATTTTTTTGACAAAGGTTCTGTATTTCATTTCGATCTGAAAGGCGTACCCTACAAATTTAATTTTATCCAGATTGATTTCTTCCAACACTTCTCGTCTGTAACAAATAAATCCTGCCGTTGCATCGTGGATTTTCATACCGGTAATCAGGTCGACATATACCGACGCGAAATAGGACAACAGTACACGGTTTAACGGCCAGTTTACCACATTAACACCGGTTACATAACGCGAGCCAATAGCCATTCCGGCACCATCGACGCAGGCTTTATACAAACGTTCAAGATCTTTGGGGTTATGGGAGAAATCGGCATCCATTTCGAAAATATACTCGTAATTCCGTGCTAATGCCCATTTAAATCCATGCACATAAGCCGTTCCGAGCCCTGACTTTTTAAGTCGGTTTTCCAAAAACAAGCGATTCGGGAACAATTCCTGAAGTTCTTTTACCTTAGCCGCAGTTCCATCCGGCGAATTGTCGTCGACAATCAGCACATCAAATGAAACGTCCAATTCGAAAACAGCTTTGATGATGCCCTCTATATTTTCGATCTCATTGTATGTAGGAATAACAACTATGCCTAAGCTCATTTTTTAACTAAATTTGCCTGCAAAAATACACTATTTCCAATGGTTGTTTCATAATAAAAGTATAATAAAAATATTCCACTTAAAAATTAGTACTTTTACAGGCATTATGATGGATCTATTATTTACCGAAAGAGTCGTTGAAAACAAAGACTGGGCAACCGTACTATTTGTACTGTGCTTTGTTTTACTGGCTATTAACAAAACCATATTTGAAGTCCGTTTTAACGAATTTATCCGACTGGGAATATCCGATAAATATATTAAGATTTACAAGGATAGCGGAAACATGCAAAGTTGGTTTACCATTTCCATGTTTCTGGTACAACTGATCTCCTTTGCATTCCTGATTCAAATCATCCTGAGTTATTACGGTTACACCACCAAAACCAACTGGATTTCCTATATTCAGATTATCACGCTTTTGGGGGTATTTATCCTTTCCAAATACCTGATCGAAAAGATCATCGCCACTTCATTTAACATTGAAGAGTTTAATGAGCAATTTAATTTACAAAAAGTTAACTATCGAACCTACATCGGATTACTCGTTCTACCCCTCAATTTAGTCCTTTTTTATAACGATTTTCCATCAAAAAACCTGATTTTAGGGATTATCATTACTATTTTAATAATAAACATATCAACTTACGCGCTAACTTTAAAGATTTATCAAAATTCCATACTAAGCAAGCTGTTCTATTTTATTTTGTATCTTTGCACTCTTGAAATAGCCCCCTATTATTTCATGTATTATTGGTTTACGAAAAGTTAGAGCATTACAATTATTTTAATATGAAAGTGAAAACAATCTTGGTTTCGCAACCAGAACCTAAAGTAGAAAATTCACCGTATTTTGAGCTGCAACAAAAGCTTAAAATCAAAGTCGACTTTAGACCATTTATTCACGTAGAGGGCGTTCCTGCTAAAGAGGTAAGACAGCAAAAAATTGATTTAAACAATTATTCAGCTATCATCCTAACCAGCAAAAACTCCGTTGATCACTTTTTCAGAGTTGCTGAGGAAATGCGTTATAAAGTTCCTGAAGACTTAAAGTATTTTTGCCAGTCAGAAGCCATCGCTTTCTATTTACAAAAATATGTCGTTTACAGAAAACGAAAAATCTATGTGGGTCAAAAAGATTTTGTCGACCTATCGCCGTTGGTTAAAAAATATAAAGATGAAAAATTCCTACTTCCTTCATCGGATCAACTAAACGCCGACATACCGCAAACGTTAAACAATTTAAAAGTTGACTGGACGCCAGGAACATTCTACAGAACTGTTATGAGTGACCTTTCCGACTTAAAGGATGTTTATTATGACGTATTGGCTTTCTTTAGTCCAACCGGAATTAAATCTTTATTTAAAAACTTCCCGGATTTCCAACAAAACAACACGCGTATTGCTGTTTTCGGAAGTACCACGCAAAAAGAAGCTATCGAACATGGTTTACGCGTAGACATCATGGCCCCAACACCAGAGACACCATCGATGACTATGGCCTTAGAAAAATACATCACTAAAGCCAACAAAGAATCCAAAGACAAATAATTCGAAATAAAAAAAGCTTCCTTAAAGGAAGCTTTTTTCTTTTAAACTCTCAAAAAAACAAAATCGAATATATAAAGGATAGATCCGACTATTCTATTATAACCCCATCATTTTAAGAAATCAGCAAATGGATTACTTTTATGATGTGATTCTTTTTTCTTATCACCAATATCAGCAAAACTGATTATCGGCTACTGGAAACAATATCATACAAAAACCGAAATTCTTAAATCCGCAATCAAGGAAAAATCTTATTCCTTTTGCTTAACTACGCTAACTACAGCGTCATTATTTTTCAGTTCGTGTTCTGGTAATTGTACTAATTCCACTTTTTAAATTCTGACTTTCAATTTCAACAGAACTGGATTTCAACAACATAGCCCCGCCTACTGCTTACTCTCCAGCAACTGTTAAAATTAAAAATACTTTTACTTAAACAACCACTTAAAAATACTGCGGAATTGAAAATAAAAATTACGGTTTTTTTACATTTTTATTACGGATTACACAAATTGTTAACATAACACATTAACAACCTAAAATTAATGTTTTTGACACCAGCTAACATCCTAAAACCACAGTCAAATACGGTCAATTAAAACTCAAATTTACCCATAACAAAAAAGCTACCTCTTTCGAGATAGCTTTTCTATATTCTATATGTAGGATGAATTATAGTTGCGGACCAGCCTTAACTAAATTCTGACCTTCTTCATTATCAGTATACTGTACAAAGTTTTTAATAAACAATCCGGCAAGATCCGTAGCTTTTGCTGTCCATTCCGATGCATCTGCATAGGTATTTCTAGGATCAAGAATCTCCGTGTTAACCTCTGCCAATGCTGTAGGAACTTCCAGATTGAAGATTGGAACGATAGCCGTTTCCGCCTTCTCGATCGATCCGTCAAGGATTCTGTCGATAATCGCACGGGTATCTTTAATAGAAATACGTTTTCCGGTTCCATTCCATCCTGTATTTACCATATAAGCCGTTGCATTGTGCTCTTCCATTTTCTTAACCAGTTCTTCTCCGTATTTCGTTGGATGCAAACATAAGAATGCTTTTCCAAAACAAGCTGAGAAAGTTGGCTCCGGTTGTGTTACACCACGCTCCGTTCCAGCCAATTTTGCCGTAAATCCAGACAAGAAGAAGTATTTGGTTTGTTCCGGCGTTAATTTGGATACCGGTGGCATTACTCCAAATGCATCAGCCGTAAGGAAGATTACTTTCGAAGCATGTCCGGCTTTAGATACCGGTTTTACAATATTATCAATATGATAGATTGGATATGAAACACGTGTATTTTGTGTTACAGAACCATCTTTAAAGTCAATTTTACCATCAGCATCTACCGTAACATTTTCTAACAATGCATCTTTGCGGATTGCATTAAAAATATCCGGTTCATTTTCTCTGCTTAGGTCGATTGTTTTCGCATAACAACCTCCTTCAAAGTTAAACACTCCTTCGTTATCCCATCCGTGCTCATCGTCTCCGATTAATTCACGTTTCGGATCCGTCGACAACGTAGTTTTTCCTGTTCCGGATAATCCGAAGAATACCGCTACATCACCTTCTTTTCCTTTGTTAGCAGAACAGTGCATTGAAGCAATTCCCTGTAACGGAAGGTAGTAGTTCATCATCGAGAACAAACCTTTTTTCATTTCGCCACCATACCAAGTACCACCAATTAACTGGATTTTTTCGGTAAGGTTAAAAGCGATATATACTTCCGAGTTTAATCCGTGTGCCGCATAATCTTTGAAGGTAGCTTTAGAACCATTCATTACTACGAAATCCGGTTCTCCAAAGTTTTCAAGTTCCGCTTCCGTTGGACGGATAAACATATTTTTTACAAAATGTGCCTGCCATGCCACTTCCATGATAAAACGCACTTTTAATCGTGTGTTTTCATTCGCGCCACAAAAAGCATCTACAACATATAATTTCTTTCCGGAAAGCTGGCTTACTGTAGTCTCCTTTAAAGCATTCCAGGTATCCTGAGAAATTGGTTTGTTATCGTTAACCGCTTTTTCTGATGTCCACCAAATGGTATCTTTTGTAATATCGTCTTTAACAATGTATTTATCTTTAGGAGATCTTCCCGTAAATACACCCGTCATAACGTTAACGGCACCAAGTTCTGTCAACTGCCCCTTCTCGAATCCTTCCAGCTCCGTATTTAATTCTTCATTATATAGGTGATCGTAAGACGGATTATAAATAATCTCAACCGTATCCTTGATCCCGTATTTTTCTAATGAAATTATATTCGTAACATTCATAACTTAAAAATGTGTTGTTTTGTTATTTAAGAACGCAAAAGTAAAAATTTAATTTTAGAATATTTTTTTTTTAATAAATATTATGCTTTTTTCCTGATTACCTGTACAAAAAGGAGCAACCAGGCCAGGATCATCAAAAGCCCGCCAATTGGGGTTATCGGTCCTAAAAATTTAAAATCTATCCCGGTTGCCGTACTCGTCGCCAGCAAATAAATAGATCCCGAAAAAAACAACACTCCGATAACCGTAAGGTAACAAATGGTCTTTTTGGCCCTTTCGGTTGTCAATGTTGTCATTCCCACAAATAATAGGAATAAGGCGTGGTACATCTGGTACTTCACACCCGTTTCGAAAGTGGCCAATTGTGTTTCATCCAGCACTTTTTTTAGTCCGTGTGCTCCAAAAGCTCCTAATATTATAGCGACAGCTCCCATTATAGCAGCCGCTGCAATTGTTTTTCTATCCATCGTGTATTTATTTCCTATCAAAGGTAGCATTATTTTAAAAAGTTAAATAATGACATTAATCATCTTTTATATTTTTAAAGAAAATAACAAATTCTTATTTTCGTAGACTTTTTAAAACAAACAACCAGCATGAGACATATTTTAATTATCGGAGCCGGTCGCTCGGCTTCGTCGCTCATAAAATATTTACTGGATAAATCGGAGCAGGAAAATTTACACCTTACCATCGGCGATTTATCTTTAGAATTAGCACAAAAGAAAACCAACAACCATCCCAGAGCCACTGCTATTGCATTCGACATCCACAACGAAGCACAACGCAAAGCGGAAATTCAGAAAGCCGATATCGTAATTTCTATGCTTCCGGCTTTTTTACATATTGAAGTAGCCAAAGACTGTATTACCTATAAAAAACATATGGTTACCGCATCTTATATTTCGGATGCGATGCAGGAACTAAACGAAGCCGCGATTGCCAATAATCTTGTTTTTATGAACGAAATCGGATTAGATCCAGGAATCGATCATATGAGCGCGATGAAAGTACTGGATGAAATCCGCGAAAAAAACGGAAATGTAATTCTTTTCGAATCGTTTTGCGGCGGATTGGTAGCTCCGGAATCGGACACCAACCTATGGAATTATAAATTCACCTGGAATCCGCGTAACGTAGTTTTGGCCGGACAGGGTGGCGCTGCGAAGTTTATTCAGGAAGGCACCTATAAATATATCCCGTACCACAAACTTTTTAGAAGAACCGAATTTTTGGAAGTGGAAGGTTACGGTCGCTTTGAAGGCTATGCCAACCGCGATTCTTTAAAATACAGAAGCGTTTACGGATTGGACAATGCTTTGACGGTTTTCCGTGGAACGATCCGACGCGTAGGATATTCCAGAGCCTGGGATATGTTTGTACAGTTGGGAATGACCGACGATTCGTATGCGATCGATAATTCTGAAACAATGAATTACCGTGAGTTTGTGAATTTGTTTTTACCGTATCACCCTACGGATTCCGTGGAAATCAAATTGCGTCATATTTTAAAAATCGATCAGGATGATGTGGTTTGGGACAAATTACTGGAATTGGATTTGTTTAATGCCAACAAAATCATCGGACTGAAAAATGCTTCTCCGGCTCAGATTCTTGAAAAAATCTTAACCGATAGCTGGACTTTGGAACCGGACGACAAAGATATGATCGTGATGTACCACAAATTTGGCTATGAAGTAAACGGCGAAAAGAAACAAATTGACGCTACAATGGTATGTATTGGCGACGATCAGACCTATACTTCCATGGCAAAAACCGTTGGATTACCGGTTGCCATGGCTACGTTACAAATCCTAAACGGAAATATTACAACGCCGGGTGTACAGCTTCCGCTAAACAAAGAGGTTTACCTTCCGATTTTAAAAGAACTGGAAGAATACGGTGTTATTTTTAAAGAAAAAGACGTTCCGTACAAAGGATACAAATAATAGCAAAAGCCTGATTTTCGAAAATCAGGCTTTTTTTATTTCAATTTCTATTTCATTTTGTAACTTTAGCTGTAAATTTATTTCAAATGAAGCTTAATTCCTTACAAGTTGAAATGGACGGTATCGATAAGGAGATCTTGCGCTACCTGATGGAAGATGCCCGAAAACCGATATTACAAATTGCCAGTAAGATTGGAATTTCCGGTGCGGCCATTCACCAACGATTGCGAAAACTGGAACAGGCTGGTGTAATAACCGGTTCCCGTTTTACCGTAAGTCACAAGATATTAGGATACAGCACAATGGCCTTTGTGGGTATTTATCTGGACAAAGCATCCCGAAATCCGGAAGCCGTTCGGGAATTAAAAAAGATACCGGAAGTATTGGAATGTCATTATACTACCGGAAACTGGAGTATTTTGATCAAATTGATTTGTCATGATAACGAACACCTGATGCAATTGCTCAACAAAAAAATCCAGGCTATTGAAGGCGTTTCCCGAACGGAAACGTTTATCTCCCTGGATCAGCAAATCGAACGTCAAATACAGTTATAAAACAAAAAATCCGGAGCAAAAGCACCGGATTTTTTTATCGTATTAAATCGTTTTTTAGTCTCTTCTCCCAAAAACCTGGAAAGCCCAGTATAATAAGGATGCCAATGCACCGATAGCCGCTACCACATAGGTTCTGGCCGCCCATTTTAAGGCATCTTCGGCTCCGGCATACTCCTGCTGACTTAACATGTTTTTGTTTTTCAACCAGGCTAACGCTCTGTTACTAGCATCGTATTCCACCGGTAACGTGATAAAGCTAAATGCCGTTGCAACACCCATTAAGATCAATCCCAAAATAGCGATGTAAAATCCGAATCCTACTTTGGCCGCCGCGCCCAGAATTAAACCACCAATGATTAACCATTGCGACATTCCGGAAGCTACGTTAACAATCGGCACCATTTTAGAACGCATTTGCAACATACTATAGGCCGTGGCGTGTTGTACCGCGTGTCCACATTCGTGAGCCGCTACTGCTGCCGCTGCCGCATTACGTTGGTTGTATACGGCTTCACTCAGGTTTACCGTTTTATCAACCGGATTATAATGGTCGGTTAAACGTCCCGGAGTTGAAATAACTTTTACGTCGTAAATTCCGTTGTCTGCCAGCATTTTTTCGGCTATTTCCGCTCCGGACATCCCGTTGCGCAAATGTATTTTCGAGTATTCTTCGAATTTACTCTTTAGCCTGTTACTAACAATCCAGCTTACTAAAGCTATCGCTCCTAATAAAACATAATATCCTAACATGTTCTCTCTCTTTTTAGTTTTCTAATATACCAAAAAGAATAGCAAACTGTGCGCCAATTAGCGTTCCGTTAACAAAATATGCTATTTTGTCAGGTGAATTATCCTACTAAATTGATAATCTTGCCCGGTACAATCACCACTTTTTTCGGTGCGTTCCCGTTTAGCTGTGCAATCGTACGTTCGTCTTCCAAAATGATTTTTTCGATTTCGGCTGCTGTCAGATCCATTGGCAATTCGATTTTAAATCGCATTTTACCATTAAAAGACACCGGATATTCTTTACTGCTTTCCACTAAGTGTTTCGCATCGAATTCCGGGAAGGACACCTGCGAAATCGAACCCTCATTTCCTAATGCCTGCCATAATTCTTCTGCGATATGCGGTGCATAAGGTGAAATCAGAATGGCTAACGGCTCTAAAATAGCGCGTTCGTTACATTTAGCCGCAGACAATTCGTTTACTGCGATCATAAATCCGGATACAGATGTATTAAACGAGAAGTTCTCGATATCTTCCTGCACCTTTTTAATCGTTTTATGTAGGGTTTTTAAGGCTTCTTTGCCCGGTTCGTTATCGGTTACAATCAGTCCGTTATCGTCAAAATACAAACGCCATAATTTTTTCAAAAATCCGGAAACTCCGGTAATACCGGCCGTATTCCACGGTTTTGCCTGTTCCAATGGACCTAAGAACATTTCGTACAAGCGCAGCGTATCGGCTCCGTATTGTTCACAAATATCATCCGGATTAACCACATTGTATTTCGATTTGGACATTTTTTCCACTTCGCGACCTACAATATATTTACCGTTTTCGTTTGTAATAAACTGCGAATTTTTATAATCCTGATATAACGCGTGGTTTTTAAACGCATCGATATCCAATTCATCCGAAGCATTTACCAGATTCACATCGGCATGGATTTTTAATACCGGTACAAAATCCGCTTCCTGTTCCGTGATTACATATTTATTTTGAGCGCTATCGAATGCTACATAAACACCCGGTTGTCCGTCTTTTTCAACAATAAAATTCTTGGACGCGAACAATACGTCTGTTCCAATCGTAAAACGATATACAAACGCACTGGTTCCCAAAATCATCCCTTGATTGATCAATTTTTTAAACGGCTCTTCCGTTGGTGCAAATCCTTTGTCTTTTAAGAATTTATTCCAAAAACGGGAATACAACAAGTGACCGGTTGCATGTTCGCTTCCTCCGATATACAAGTCGACATTTTCCCAATATTTCAAGGCATCTTCCGAAGCAAAAGCTTCACTATTGTGCGCATCCATATAACGCATCCAATACCACGAGCTTCCCGCCCAACCTGGCATGGTGTTTAATTCCAATGGAAATACCGTTACATGATCAATCAAATCATTGCTCACCACTTTATGGTTGGCAGTGTCCCAGGCCCAAACCGTTGCGTTTCCTAATGGCGGTTGCCCGTCTTCGGTTGGCAGGTATTTTTCCACTTCCGGTAATACGATCGGCAAATGCTCCGTTTCGATCATTTGCGGCAAATCATTTACATAATATACCGGGAATGGTTCGCCCCAATAACGTTGTCTGGAGAATACCGCATCGCGCAAACGATAGTTGGTTTTACCTTTTCCTTGTCCCAATTGCTCCAAAGCTTCAATCGCTTTTTGGGTTGCTTTTTTATAATTTAGACCATTCAGAAAATCTGAATCGGCTATAATGGTATTTTCTTTGTCTGAATAGGCTTCTTCCGAAATATCCACGCCTTCGAAGATATTCTTAATTGGAATATTAAAGTGGTTTGCAAACGCATAATCCCGTTCGTCACCACATGGTACCGCCATTACCGCTCCGGTTCCGTAACCTGCCAATACATAATCGCCAATCCAAACCGGGATCGGTTCTTTGGTAAACGGATGTTCGGCATAGGCTCCGGTAAATACGCCCGAAATGGTTTTAACATCGGCCATACGATCTCTTTCACTACGTTTTGCCGTAGCTTCGATATACGCATCCACCGCTTGTTTTTGTTCCGGTGTTGTGATTTTAGCGACCAATTCGTGTTCCGGTGCTAACGTCATAAACGTAACACCGAAGATCGTATCAGGACGCGTGGTAAAAACATCTACTTTTTCGTCGTGTCCTTTTAAGTTAAACGTCACCGCAGCTCCAACCGATTTCCCGATCCAGTTCCGCTGACTTTCCTTAATACTTTCGCTCCAGTCGATGGTTTCCAATCCTTGTAGCAAACGCTCGGCATAAGCCGAAATACGCATACTCCACTGGGTCATCTTTTTACGGATCACCGGGTGACCACCACGTTCGGATACACCGTTTATAATTTCATCATTCGCCAATACCGTTCCCAACGCCGGACACCAGTTTACTTCGGTTTCCGCCAAATACGTCAAGCGGTATTGCAACAAGATTTTTTCTTTTTCTTCTTTCGTAAAAGCATTCCATTGTGCCGCTGTAAACGGTACGATGGCATCATCGCATACCGCATTTACCGTTGCATTTCCTTCTTTTTCAAAAATAGCGGTTAGCGTACTGATATCTTCGGCTTTGTCGCTGTCGTTGTTATACCAGGAATTGAATAATTGAATAAAAATCCATTGCGTCCATTTGTAATAGTCCGGATTGGAAGTACGCACTTCGCGGCTCCAGTCGAATGAAAATCCGATTTTATCCAATTGCTCGCGGTAACGGGCGATGTTTTCTTTGGTTGTTTTTTCAGGATGCTGCCCGGTTTGAATGGCATATTGCTCGGCCGGCAATCCGAAGCTGTCATATCCCTGCGGATGTAACACATTGAATCCTTTGTGGCGTTTGTAGCGCGCATAAATATCAGACGCGATATAGCCCAGCGGATGTCCAACATGCAGTCCCGCTCCCGATGGATACGGAAACATGTCTAACACAAAATACTTTGGCTTCGCGGAATCGTTCGCTGCTTTAAAGGTCTGGTTTTCGGACCAGTACTTTTGCCATTTGGCTTCAATTTGATTTGGATTGTACTTCATTGCTCTGAATTGCTATAATTACCGGATAATCTTCCTGTTTTAGTATTCCTTTTTTGAATCCCGAATATAGGGTATCATTTTCGGGCAGGCAAATTTACATTATATTATAAGAAAGTTAAAACTTTGAGCGTTATAAACCTTAAAAACAATTTTCTTTCTTATTTTTACGGCTTAAATCAGATTCTATGGCTACATCTTTTGAAAAGTATCAAAAACGCAGACTTATTTCTTCCTATTTTTCGGTTATTTTAAGTATTTTCCTAGTGTTATTCCTGTTGGGAGCATTGGGGCTTTTTGTTATCAATTCTGAAAAGATTTCCAACGATTTTAAAGAAAATATCCCAATGTCGGTTTATTTTAACGATCAGGCAAACGACAGTATTTTAAAAGCGTTCGGCACCCAGCTAACCGCTTCAAATTATGTAAAAGACCAGTCCTTTGTTTCCAAAGACGACGCAGCTAAAAAACACAAAGATATTATTGGTGAGGATTTTATGGAGTTTTTGGGCTTTAACCCGCTTCAGAATTCATATGACATCCACCTAAAAGGAAATTATGTGGTTTCCGACAGTATTAAGGAAATCGAAAGCAATATCCGTAAAAACCCGATGGTTACCGAGGTAATCTACGACAAACAATTAGTGGATCTGGTAAATGAAAACGTAAAGAAAATTACGTTTTGGATTTTAATCGTTAGTGGCGTACTGGCTTTTGTAGCTATGTTACTGATCAACAGTTCACTTCGCCTTTCGATTCATTCGAACCGTTTTATTATTAAAACCATGCAGATGGTTGGCGCGACAAAATCGTTTATCCGCAAGCCGTTTATCTGGAGAAGTATCAAACTGGGATTAATCGGTTCCGGATTGGCAATTATTGCTTTAATCGGGCTGGTTTATTATGTTGACGGAATGTTCCCAAGCCTTGGTATCGCAACCGATTACCTGTCGACTGGAATTGTTTTGGCCGGCGTACTAATAGTAGGAATTATCATTACCTGGATCAGTACGTTTTTTGCAACACAACGCTTTTTAAATTTAAGAACCGACGATTTATATTAAAAATCATCAATTCAATACCATAATGGAAAACGAAAACAAGCACAAACACGACTTTCTTTTTGAAAGCAGCAACTATAAAATCCTTTTTATCGGACTGGCCGTAATCGCCCTAGGCTTTATACTAATGTCCGGTGGTGGCAGTAACGATCCGAATGTATTCAGTACCGATATTTTTGATTTCAGACGTATCAAACTGGCGCCAACCGTTGTACTAATCGGTTTTGGAATTACCATTTATGCCATTTTAAAAAACCCAAAAAAGGACAATAGCCTGAACGATTAATGGATTTATTACAAGCACTTATCATTGCCATAGTCGAAGGACTAACCGAATATTTACCGATTTCTTCTACCGCACATATGGGCTTTACGGCCGCTTTAATGGGTATGGAAGAATCGGAATTTCTAAAAATGTTTCAGGTTTCCATTCAGTTTGGCGCTATTCTTTCGATTGTAGTGTTATACTGGAAAAAGTTTTTCGATTTCACCAATCTTACTTTTTACTTTAAACTGGCGTTTGCCGTAATCCCAGCCTTGGTTTTGGGATACTTTTTCGACGATAAAATTGAAGCCGTTTTAGGAAATCAGATTGCCATATCGTCTGTTTTGGTTATCGGCGGAGTGGTTTTATTATTTGCCGACAAATGGTTTAAAAACCCAACGGTATTAGACGAAAAAGATATTACAATCAAGAATGGTATTGCGATAGGCTTTTGGCAATGTCTGGCGATGATGCCCGGAACTTCGCGTTCGGCTGCTTCGATAATCGGAGGAATGGCACAGGGTTTAAGCCGAAAAGCTGCCGCTGAGTTTTCGTTCTTTCTGGCCGTTCCAACCATGTTGGCCGTGACGGTTTATTCCATTTTTGTAAAAACATGGGGAAAAGGAACCGCCACCGAAATGAAAGGTTATGAAATGATTTTACAAGATCAGGATCACATTACTTTTTTTATCATCGGAAATGTTGTGGCTTTTATCGTCGCTTTGGTTGCTGTAAAAACGTTTATTAATGTGCTTACCAAATACGGTTTTAAATTTTGGGGTTGGTACCGGATTGTAGTTGGAATTGGTTTGTTACTCTATTTTTATTCCGCTAAATAATGGATCCCTTAACCGCAGAACAGTATCAGGAA
Source organism: Flavobacterium sp. (assembly GCF_030146175.1). Classification (GTDB taxonomy): domain Bacteria; phylum Bacteroidota; class Bacteroidia; order Flavobacteriales; family Flavobacteriaceae; genus Flavobacterium. The sequence continues at coordinate 20,651 of NZ_JASLCE010000114.1, forward strand.
GGCCAGGTTCTTCTAATTGATAAACCGTTACAATGGTCGTCTTTTCAGGCCGTAAACAAAATTAAATGGTCGTTAAAAAAACACCTGGGTTTAAAAAAAATCAAGGTTGGCCATGCCGGAACGCTCGATCCGTTGGCCACGGGATTACTAATCGTATGTACCGGTAAATTCACCAAACGCATTCCGGAATTACAAGGAATGATCAAAGAATACACCGGAACCTTCCATATTGGTGCCACAACGCCGTCATACGATCTGGAAACCGAAATCGACGCTACATTCCCAACCGATCATATTACAGAAGAATTACTTTATAAAACCATTCCTCAATTTTTAGGTGAAATCGACCAAAAACCACCGGTCTTTTCTGCCATAAAAAAGGATGGAAAACGGTTGTACGAACACGCTCGTAAAGGTGAAGAAGTTGAAATCGCCGCCCGAAAAACGGTTATCCATGAGTTTGAAATTACCCGTATTGCGCTTCCCGAAGTGGATTTCCGGGTGGTTTGCAGCAAAGGAACCTATATCCGTTCACTGGCGTATGATTATGGAATCGCGTTACAATCCGGAGCGCACTTAACTGCATTACGACGCACTAAAATCGGAGATTATTCCGTTGAAGGCGCTATGATAGTCACCGATTTCGAAGATTCGGTTACACCAAAATAAAAAAGGTACTCAATTGAGTACCTTTTTCGTTATTGTAATCCTTGCATCAGGTCAAGCAGTTCTTTTTGGGTCGACAACCCTTTGTCTTTTAAATACCATTTTTGTAAATCGGTTTTCGCTGTTTCGTCGATTACACCGTGTTGTGCTTTATAATCCAGTATCAACTGTTTCGCTCCGTGCGGACGTGGTCCCCAATCGGCTTTTACCTCCTTTGTTTCCGCATCCAGAACGATTAGTTTCGGAATTGCCTTTCCTCCGTTGGTCAGGAATTTTTGCATCAATTCCTCATTTTCATCCCGGAATACCAATTTCATTTCAATATTGGGTGCCTGCAATTCCATTTTATGCAATACCGGTACAATCTGAGCCGCATCACCGCACCAACCTTCCGTAAGCACCAACCAAATGTATTTTTTTTCGATGTTTTTCAATCCTTCACCAATAACATTCGGAACCGGTATTGTTTTCTCCAAACGGTTCATTCGGACTTCATTTAATTCACTATAATGCAATAAATCATCCGATTGTTCCGCTCCGGTCGATTTTCCTTCTTTTAGCAATTTCGTCACCAAGTCTCTATATTCCTGATACGAATGACTTCTTTTCAGACTTTCTTCAATATACATTTCCATTTCACTTTGTTTAGTATGCGGTGCAAAGTTAGCGCAAATGCCCGCATTAAAAAGTAACAAAAGTAACAATCCAATGGACAAAAAGTGTAACTTTATCTTTTTACAATAAAGATGGATTTACAAACGAAGTCAATCGGACTGATCCTTTCCGGTGGCGGAACCAAAGGACTGGCGCATGCCGGAGCGATAAAATTTTTAGAAGAAAAAAACATACGGCCAATCCATATTGCCGGAACCAGTGCCGGTTCGATTATCGGAACCTTATATGCCTGGGGGAAATCACCCGAAGAGATTTTGGAATTTTTTAAGTCGATTTATTTTTTCCACTGGAAACACTTTACGTTAAAAAAAGCCGGGTTGATCGATTCGGAATCCTTTAAAAAGTATTTCAGTTCCATTTTTGAAGACGCTACTTTAGGCGATCTGAAAATACAAACCCATATTACGGCTACCGATATGGTAAAAGGGAAACTAAAAATTTTTAGCCCCGACACCAAGATTGTCGATGCCATTCTTGCTTCCTCCTCTTTCCCGGGCGTAATGTCACCCTATGAAATTAAAGGCAATATTTATAGTGACGGTGGTATTTTAAATCATTTCCCAACCGATGTACTGCAGGGTCGCTGCGATACGCTGATTGGTGTCTATGTGAGTCCGATTCAGAAAATCGAAGCCAAAGACCTCTCCTCTATAAAAGCGGTGACTACCCGTGCTTTCGATCTGCTTTCAGCCAATTCGAATATGCAGAAATTTAACAACTGTGACTGGGTAATCGAACCGGAAGAATTATCCATTTTTAGCACTTTCGAAACCAACAAAATCCGGATGGAAGCGATTTTTAATATCGGATATGAGGCCGCAAAGAAATCGTATCTCGAATTGAAATTATAAACCCAATCCTTATTCTTTGGGCGCTCCCGGCTTGTTTAAGAAATATTTACGGACTTCGTTTTAAAAAAACAGATAATAACTATATTTGCACCACTAAACAAAACTTGCAATGAAATACAAAAGAATTCTTTTGAAACTAAGTGGTGAAGCTTTAATGGGAGAACGCCAATATGGTATTGATCCGAAAAGGTTAGCCGAATATGCTGCTGAAATCAAACAAATCCATGACAAAGGTGTTGAAATCGCTGTTGTTATCGGAGGTGGAAATATTTTCAGAGGTGTAGCCGGAGCCAGTAACGGAATGGATAGAGTTCAGGGGGATTATATGGGAATGCTGGCGACCGTTATCAACGGAATGGCGCTACAAGGCGCTTTGGAAGAAGCCGGAATGCAAACCCGTTTACAAACTGCTTTGAAAATTGAGGCTATTGCCGAACCGTATATCAAAAGAAGAGCGGTACGTCATCTTGAAAAAGGACGAATCGTAATCTTCGGTGCCGGAACCGGTAACCCGTATTTTACAACCGATACCGCAGCTGTTTTAAGAGGTGTGGAAATTAATGCCGATGTAATCCTGAAAGGTACCCGCGTAGACGGTGTATATACTGCCGATCCGGAAAAAGATGCCAATGCCGTGAAATTCGATTATATTTCTTTTGACGATGTATTGAAAAAAGGATTGAATGTAATGGACACTACCGCTTTCACGTTAAGTCAGGAAAACGAATTGCCAATTATTGTTTTCGACATGAACAAAGAAGGTAATTTATTAAAAGTTTGTGAAGGAGAAACTGTTGGAACAACAGTAAATATTTAATTTTGAATTATAAAAATTAGTATCATGACCGAAGAAATTAATTTTATTTTAGATAGTACAAAAGAATCCATGAACGGTTCTATGGATCACCTTGAAAAAGCATTTCTGAACATCCGTGCCGGAAAAGCAACACCTCAGATGTTAGGTGGTGTTTTTGTAGATTATTACGGATCTCAGACGCCACTTTCGCAGGTTGCCAATGTAAATACACCGGATGCGCGTACGATTACCGTTACGCCATGGGAGAAAAACATGTTACAGCCTATCGAAAAAGCGATTATGATTGCCAATCTTGGTTTTAATCCGATGAATAATGGTGACAATATCATCATCAGCGTTCCTGCACTAACCGAAGAGCGTCGTCGCGACCTGGTAAAACAAGCAAAAGCAGAAGCGGAAGATGCCAAAATCAGTATCCGAAATTCCCGTAAAGAAGCGAATACCGATATCAAAAAATTAGAAAAAGACGGAACGTCCGAGGATATCTGTAAAAGTGCCGAAGAAGACGTTCAGAAATTAACGGACATTTACATTAAAAAGATTGACGAGGCTTTGGTTGCAAAAGAAGCCGAAATCATGAAAGTATAAGTAAAAGATCCGCTCAACAGCGGATTTTTTATTAGAACGGATTTGCAAACCTATTTTCATTTTAAATTAAAATAAGAAGCTATCTTTTTGACAGGCTTTTTATTACCTTTGCGGGCATTGCAAATTTTTTTTTCACTTAAAATCAATATAAAAATCATTACAATGAAGCACACTAAAGTTAAGGACCTGCTAAACGGTACGAAGACATTGCATGAAGTAAAAGCAAAAGGTTGGGTTAGAACATTTAGAAATAATCAGTTTATCGCGTTGAATGACGGTTCTACGATAAATAATATTCAGTGTGTTGTTGATTTTGAAAATACTCCGGATGACATCCTAAAACGAATCACAACCGGTGCAGCTGTGAGTGTTACCGGTACATTGGTAGAAAGTCAGGGTGCGGGACAAACGGTGGAAATCCAGGTAACCAAACTGGAAATCTTAGGTGATTCCGATCCGGAAAAATACCCGATGCAACCGAAAAAACACTCGTTGGAGTTTTTACGTGAAAATGCCCATTTACGAATCCGAACCAATGCATTCGGAGCGATTATGCGCGTACGTTCGACTTTATCATTTGCCGTACACCAATATTTCCAGGAAAAAGGATTTTTCTATGTAAATACGCCTATCATCACCGGATCGGATGCTGAAGGTGCCGGAGAAATGTTCCGCGTTACCGCATTGCCTTTCGACGGTACGCCAAGAACGGAAGAAGGTCAGGTTAACTTTAAAGAAGATTTCTTCGGAAAGGAAACCAATTTAACCGTATCCGGTCAGTTGGAAGGAGAAACCTATGCGATGGCTTTAGGTCAGATTTATACTTTCGGACCAACTTTCAGAGCTGAAAATTCGAATACTTCACGCCATTTGGCCGAGTTCTGGATGATCGAACCGGAAGTAGCGTTTAACAACCTGGCAGATAACATGGATCTGGCCGAAGATTTTATCAAATATGTGATCAAATATACGGTAGACAAATGTGGTGATGATCTGAAATTCTTAGAGCAACGTTTACTGGATGAGGAGAAATCAAAACCACAGGCCGAAAGAAGCGAAATGCCGTTATTGGAAAAATTAAGCTTTGTAATGGACAATAACTTCAAACGCGTAAGCTATACGGAAGCTATTGATATCCTGAAAAGCTCCAAACCAAATAAAAACAAAAAATTCAACTATATCATCGACGAATGGGGTGCCGATTTACAAAGTGAGCACGAGCGTTACCTTGTAGAGAAACACTTTAAATGTCCGGTAATTTTATTTGATTACCCGGCAAAAATAAAAGCATTCTATATGCGTTTGAACGAAGATGGAAAAACGGTTCGCGCTATGGACATCCTATTCCCTGGAATCGGAGAAATCGTAGGTGGATCACAACGGGAAGAGCGTCTGGATGTCTTATTACAAAAGATCGCCGACCTTGGAATCGATGAAAAAGAATTGTGGTGGTATCTGGATACCCGTCGCTTCGGAACGGCCGTTCACAGTGGTTTCGGACTTGGTTTCGAAAGACTGGTATTGTTCGTAACCGGAATGTCAAATATCCGTGATGTAATTCCATTCCCAAGAACTCCGCAAAACGCTGAATTCTAATTCTGGAATCGTTTATCAGTCAGGTCACACTGAAAATGTGTTAATTTCGGTTTCACATCGCAGTACCTGCTAAACTTATACTAACCTTTGCCGAATTTTTTTTATTTTTGAAAATAATAATTTGGCAAAGGTTACTTTATTATAGCTGTATCCCACAGCTCTGGATTAACCCAAAACCGAATACACAATACAAAAATGCTTAAACAACATTTACAGCTCAAATTATCGCAAAAGCTATCGCCTCAGCAAATCCAACTGATGAAGTTGATTCAATTGCCTACACAGGCTTTTGAACAACGTCTTAAGGAAGAACTTGTGGAAAATCCGGCTTTGGAAACCGGAAAAGAGGATACTTTGGAGCATGATGATTATGAAGATGATAGCTATGACGAATACGACGATTATGACAACGAACGCATTGATGCCGACGAGATCAATATCGACGAGTATTTGAGTAACGATGAAACGCCCGATTATAAATTACAAGCCAATAATTATAGCGACGACGATGAAGATCGCAGTCTTCCGTTTGCCGCACCGGTGAGTTTTCATCAGGATTTAATCAACCAGTTGAATACGTTTATTCTTTCCGACAGCGAACGCGAAATTGCCGAGTTTTTAGTTGGAAGTATTGATGATATGGGATATATCCGACGTGATATTCAGGATATCGTAGACGATATGGCTTTTACGCAGGGAATTTATACCGACGAGCAAAATGTGGAGCGCATTCTAAATATTATCCATGAATTGGAACCGTCGGGTGTTGGCGCGCGCGATCTACAGGAATGTTTGTTATTACAACTTCGCCATAAAACGCCAACCGAAGCCATCGAACTTGCGATCGACATACTCGAAAACCAGTTTGATGCGTTTACCAAAAAACATTACGACAAATTACTTCAGAAATACGATATCTCGCAGGAACAACTCCGCAAGGCGATCGACGAAATTGAAAAACTAAACCCGAAACCGGGTGGTTCGTTCGATACGAATTCCCGTACCGTAGAACATGTGGTTCCGGATTTTTCGATCCGCCTGATCGACGGTGAACTGGAGCTTTCCCTAAACGGAAGAAATGCACCGGAATTACACGTTTCCAAAGATTATCAGGAAATGCTGCAAACCTATAAGGAATCGCGTGAAAAATCGAATTCCCAAAAAGATGCCGTGCAGTTTATCAAACAAAAACTGGATTCGGCCAAATGGTTTATCGACGCCATCAAACAGCGTAACGAAACCTTATTTGTGACGATGAACGCGATCATGCATTACCAACAGGAATATTTTCTTGATGGTGATGAAACCAAGCTAAAACCGATGATCTTAAAAGACATCGCTGATATGGTTGGTTTGGATATTTCGACCGTTTCCCGTGTGGCCAACAGTAAATATGTTGAAACACCTTACGGCACAAAACTGATCAAGGAATTCTTTTCGGAAGCAATGAAAAACGATCAGGGTGAAGATGTTTCGACCATCGAAATCAAAAAGATTTTGCAGAATGTAATCGAAGAGGAAGACAAAAGTAAGCCACTTCCAGACGATAAACTGGCGGAAATATTAAAAGAAAAAGGCTATCCGATTGCCCGAAGAACGATTGCCAAATACCGCGAACAACTGGATATTCCGGTAGCGCGTATGCGAAAAAAAATATAATTGCCCGTCATAAAACCAAGCGACACCATGGATTTCAAAAAGATTTTCCCGTTATTTTCTTATTTGTTACATCCGCTGTTTATTTCGGTTTATGCCGCGTTGTTTTATTTTTTTGTTACCCGGAATTATTTTTATCCGCATGAAATCTACCTGATCCTGTTTCAGGTGGTTATTCTGACGTTATTTTTACCGGTGTCGACTTATTTTCTATTAAAATCACTCGGATTAATCCGTTCGGGGATTATGTTATCGGAGAAAAAAGAGCGTCGCTTACCTCTGGCTTTTCAGGCTATGTTTTTTCTGGTACTGATCGAACATTCGCTTACAATGCTTCCGATACCGGAGTTGTATTTTTTCTTTTTGGGCGCTTTGATCAGTTCAGTTATCGCTTTAGTCCTACTACTCTTCCATTTTAAAGCCAGTTTGCATATGGTTGGCATTGTTGGCATAACTCTTTTTATCATTGGGATTTCGATGCATTACCATATCCGGTTTGTAAACCTGATTGCTTTTTCGATATGCAGTATCGGAATTGTCGCGTCGTCCCGTTTGTATATGAACGCCCATTCGATGAAAGAGATTGTCATCGGAATACTGGTTGGCGCTTTACCGCAAATCGGATTGTGGTATTTCTGGTTATAGAATGTAGAAAATCACCAGAAAGCTAAAAACATTCATTTTAATTCTTTCACCATCGATCTCACCCGATTTAAACAATGGGTTTAATCCATAATACGCGTAAGCATTAAACGTATTATATCCAATTCCAACATAAGGTCCGTATTGGATTTTATTCAGATCGGAATTATTAAATACTTTGATTTTTTCGGTACTTCCGGTATACACCGATTTACTATAGAGCAGGTAACTAAACTTAAATCCGGAATAGATCCTCCAGAATTTATGACTTTCCGGTGTCGATGTACGCCAACGCACTTCTATCGGAATGTCCAGATAATGCATTTCCAGTTTATTTTTTTCGAAATCGGAACTGATGGAGTAATTGGCAATACCGTCTATTTCTTCAATTTTCATGTTTTGACGAAGACTGTTAAATGAATAACCAATACCCGGCGCTATGGCAAAAGTACGTTTATCGTTTAGTGGAATATCGCGGAGAATACCGGCACTAAGTCCCAGTGAAAAAGAGTTTTGCGAAAAGCCACGCGGACTGTTTCGCACTAAATTATAAGCAATACTGATATAAAACTGATCTTCCCGGTATAGCGAGTCTACTACGACAACTTTCTTTTCTTCTTCTTTTTTGACCGTTTCTTCGGTTTGCGCCCAAAGACCAACGGGAAGGATTAATAAGAGATATAGCAGGCCAACTTTAATCATACTTTACTTATTTCTGTACTAAAGTAGTAAAAACTAGCTTTACTTTTATTTATTGTCCGGAATCTTTTAATCGTTTAAATCAGTCCGATCTTTTTGGCTTCTTCGATCAACTCTTTGTCGCCGCCTTTGGAACGCAGCAACTGACTTTTGATATTGGCTTTACGTTTTTCCAGTGCACTCATCGACAACGGAATATAGTTTGGAAGATCGGCCGTTTTCACACCTTGAGAAATCAACAACAGGATCTGACTATCGATCGAATCCCATTTGATGTTTTTCATCATTAGCTCTTTCAAGGCATTGGAAATCGTATGACTGGCAAAGGTTTCGCCTCCGTAAATTTTCTCAAAAACGTTTGGAAACATTTCAAAGTTGACGTCACATTTCGAAATAAAAGCCTCCGGATTTACCTTGTTCATAATCTTATCGATCAGTACCGGTTCGTTGTGCATCGTTAACAGCGCAATTTTACACTTTGGAAATTTCTCGCGAATCAACAGTGCCAAATCCACTCCGGATTCGATGTTCATTTCTTTATAAGGCGGCAAACTAATATCCAGGTAAGCAAAGTCGATATCCTTTTTTAACCGGGAAAAGTTCATAATAGTCGTATAGGCTGCCGTACAATTATGAGCCGTTGTAAAATTAAGCGTCAGTTCTTCGGTATTAAATTCGGAAAGCAGGTTGATATAACCATCTAACGTCATTGGATGATCATCTACTAACAGAATATTTATTTCTTTGGCCATACAATTTTTTTCTATTACAAATCTAACGAAAAAGTACGGAATATCCGTAAAACAATTTCAGATGAAAGTAATAGCTTGCACTAAAATTAAAGTTGTGCATTATCCGTTTTTGCTAATCGATGACGATGAGAAGGTAGCCAAGAACATTTTGGAAGTTTTTGAAGATTTTGAAGACTTTCTTTGCCTTGGTGTGATTAAGACTAAAGAAGAAGCCATTAACCGGATATTGGAATTAAAACCAAAACTGGTGTTCATTGAAATTGCTTCTAAAAAACCGGATTCGGATTTGTCGTTCGCTATTTTATCCGAACTAAACGAATTTCTGGAAGAATTACCCTATTTTGTGGTACTTACTTCTGATGAAAGTCATGCATTTGAAGCTATTAAAAAAGGGGTTTCGGATTACCTTTTAAAACCTTTAAGCCAGAGCGAGTTACGAAAATGCCTGCTTCGCTTTCAGAAAAAAAATCCGGTTAAAGAACCAGAAACTATTTGTGTAAAATCGTACGGTGATTATCAATTTGTCCATTTAAAAGACATTACGCATTTAAAAGCCGACAATAATACCACCGATATTTACCTTAGCTCCGGTCAGAAAGTGAGTGCCTACAAAACGCTAAAACATTTTGAAAGTTTACTTCCTTTCTACTTTCTAAGGGTACACAACAGTTCGATAGTAAATATTAATTATGTTTCCCGTATACATTTGGGAAAATTGAAATGTTATTTAAATAATAATGAAATTTCCATACCTTTCTCCAAATCGTATAAAGATAACATCGATACCATTATAAGGCGAATTTCATCTTAGCAAAAACCTATTGTTTACACGTAAAAATGATGCATCCACTAACAAACGCCTTACAACCACTAAATACACGATTAATGATTACCAAAACAGCTTGTTCCTTATCTAATTTTGTAACTGTAATAATGACGGAACAATTTAAAGCTTTAAACAATTACTAAGATGAGGGAACATGGACACATGACATCTTTAGTAATACTGGTAAGTAATCCCAACTTTCAGCAAAAAAAACAAATCAAATACCACTACACCACAAAAATGTTGTAGCGACCCCATTTCTTAACATTAAAATATTTTTTTATGAAAAAAGCTCTTTTTATTTTGACACTTATCATTGTTGGCGGATTAACATTTTCATGTTCAACGGATGAGTATGATGTAACACAAGAAACCAGTGCCCGAAAATTCAATACTAATGACGATATGATGCGTGGTACTGCTGCCGATTCTACAAGTATGCTTCCGAGCTATACTCCAAACTCGAATACAGAGCCTATTAGTCCTAATCTTGACGATAACGGAGGTGGTACACTTAACCCTCCAAAAAGATAATACAAAACGAAACATTTTTTCGGCCTAGGCAATATAAGTTGCGATATTAACTTATATTGCCTAGGTTTTTTATATTATTTTTGAACAATCCCTAATTCGCAACGATTTTGAACGCCCCGACATCGAAATTTATATTTTGTCTTATCCTTTGTTTTCTGATGTTCTCCTGTGAGATGAACAAAAAAAGTGACATTGCTGTTTCGGATAAAAAAATAAATGCGCTGTTCAAAGACGCGAACAACAATCAGAAATCCCTATCGAAAAAGAAAGCAGTACTGGATTCGATTTTTCACGAAATTTCGCTTCGCAAAAACGATTCCATCACACGAAATTTTCATTTTCAGTTGGCGGATGAGTTTTATCGCCTCAACGATTTTCACACCTCCAGAATCATCAGTGAAGAAGCCTTTAACCTGGCTAATGACGCCAAAGATAGCGTTGCCACTGCAAAAGCACTTTACTATATTGGCGATTGCTATGAACCGATAAAAAAAGATAGTGCTTTCTATTACTATCTTCAGGCCGAAAAAATATACCGTCGTATAAAAGACACCGAAAACGTTGGTCGTATGCTATTGTATAAAGGCGGTATCCTTTACAGTGAGGGCAACTACATCGAAAGTGAAATCGAGGCCAGTAAATCGTTACAATTGCTCAATAAATCCGGAAATTATAAGCTTACTTATAGTGCTTATAACATTCTTGCCAATTCCCTTCAGGGATTAAACGATTTTAATGGCGCCCTGAAATACCACGAACTGGCGTTAAAGGAATACGACAAACTCAAACTTAAAGAAACCGATCCAAAAGTGATTCTTGGATATTATATCCCAACACTGAACAATATCGGTTATATGTACGATAAAATCGGAGAGCATCAAAAAGCGATCAAACAATTCCAAAAGATTATCGCGATTAAAGACCTTCGTAAACTTTTCCCGGAATATTATGCTGCGACGCTTAGCAATCTTGCGTATTCCAAAATGAAAGCCGGTGATTTTAAAGATCTGAAAGAGATGTTTTACGAATCGATTCATCTTCGTGACAGCTTGGGAAATCAGGCCGGTGTTGCGTATAGTAAGGTACAGTTGGGCGAATTTTACCTCATCCAAAAAGACACTTTGCAGTCGATCGTAACGCTTAAAGAAAGTTACCAGCTCGCTAATGACACCAAAAGTTATTACGAACTATTGCGTTGTTTAAAACTCCTGTCCAAAATTGACACCAGTAGAAGTCAGCAGTATTCCGATGAATATATTGCCGTGAGCGACAGTTTACAGAAAAAGGAACGTGCAACCCGTAACAAGTATGCCCGTATTGCCTACGAAACGGAACGATTGGAAGAAGAAAACGAAGTTTTAACCAAACGAAATCTGTATATATTACTTGGTGCGGCCTTTTTTATTTTTGTGGTAACCGCTTTAGGGATTATCCGCCATTTAAAAGCCAAAAACAAAGAACTTCAGCTAATCCAACAACAACAGGAAGCCAACGAAGAAATCTACCACCTGCTTGTAGAACAACAGGAAAAAGTCAATACCGCCAAAGAAGAGGAAAAGACCCGGATTGCCATGGAATTGCACGATAATATTATGAATAAGATCTATGGTGTTCGAATGAACCTTGGATTTTTTAATAATAAAGCCGATGAAAAGGCAACGGAAAAACGAAAAGAATACATTCTGGAACTTCAGAATATTGAAAAGGAAATCCGTACAATTTCGCACGACCTAACCAAAAACTCCTATTTTGAAGAGCGCAATTTTACCGAACTGCTAAGTTTTCTGATCAAGAATCAGGAAAATATTAACACCACGGATTTCCACTATGAAATTGACGAAAACATTGACTGGAATACGGTTCCGAATACAACCAAGATCAACATCTACCGTATCGTACAGGAAGGCATCCTGAACATCAACAAATATGCGAATGCCAAAAACGCGTTCGTAACCATTACACTTACCGAAACCGGTAAACTACAACTAATCGTAAGTGATGATGGCGCTGGTTTTGACCTAAAAGTTGCCAAAAAAGGGATCGGTATAAAAAACATGACCGAACGTATAACGGCACTAAAAGGCGAGTTAAATATCAAATCCAGTATTGGAAAAGGAACGCAGATCGAAGCTATTTTCTCACTCTAAATCGTACTGATAGTATTGTAATATTACTGTCGGCTTCCATCACATCCTCTTTTTTTGAATGAAAAACAAGGAAGGAAATATCTTTTACTCCAATTCACATTGTTACAAAACAAACAATATTTGAATTTACATAGGAAAATACTTAAATTTTGTAAAATCATATCCAACAGTAAAACAGATTATTAGTTTCAATATATTTGTCTTTAGCAATACTTTTTAGCTATCGCTATAAAAAATTATTATTTGATCAACCAAAACAACAATCACATGTCATTTTTTAAAGGATTATTTGGCAAAAGCACTCCTATTGTAGAAGACAAAGCCTTCACTATTGACTTTGAAGACGCATTAAAACGCTATATCGGCGTTACGGATGGCGATGTCGAATATGAATTCAAAGATCAAAAAGGGAATGTAATTCCTCCTTCCCATGCTTTTGAAGGTGCTTATAACCAATGGAAAGGAATACAATCGGCATGGGATAAACGCGGTGTTATTTTTGCAGCACTCGATTCAATTTATTTTCACCGGATCCCGAAAGCACAGGTAATCGAACGCTTTGTGATTGACCGTTATCCCGAAAAAGCATTGCAATTTGTCGCGGCCAATTTAAACGAAGCAGATTATAGCGATCCTGAAATATTGGCATCCTTAGCGAAGTGTCATTTTATATTGTTAAACTTCGACGAAAGTATTGCACTGGCACAAAAGGCTCTGGAACAGGATGGAGACAACAAAAAAGCAAAAATTGCTTTAGCGGATTCCTTTCACTTAACCGGCCAACATGAGGAGGCGCATCAAATCTATCAGCAACTTTTAGAAAACAGTTTGCGAAACGAATGGAAAAGTGATGAGATAAATGTGCTACAATTGGTCGATTTTAAAAATGATATTATCAACTCATCGGTTTATGCTGTCGCCATACTGTCGGTTCCGGAGGCTGATGAAACCATCTGGAATAGCGTTGCGGAAGAGTTTTATTACTGCCCGTATTTTAGAAGTCAGCATGCTTTTTGGTATATCCGAAGCGGAGAAAGTCTAAAAGGTGTTGTCAAATTATTCGCCACAGCCGAAGAATTCCCTTGGTACCGGGATGCGGTTGTTAATGCCAAAAGTAGTATCCTGCAATTCCGGGAACAAATGCAATCGGACGATTTATGGGAAGACAAATTGCAGTATTTAACTGAAATCATGCAAAAGAATAATTGGAATTAAATCATACTCCTTCTAAAATAGATCGACTAGTAGTTCGTCACTTTTTTAGGAGGAGACAATCTTAGTACTTGCCTCTGCTTGCGTTGCGCCGACATTCCTCCTATAAACCATAGCGGGGTAATGAGCCACAAGCTAAAACACCCTCTTCCGTAGCGGTAGGCGTTCCGTTTAGGTTACGCATACTACCATCCTGAACGCTTCTT
>NZ_JASLCE010000130.1 GCF_030146175.1 Flavobacterium sp.
AATCATTCGATCGTTCGACGATATCCGACATCAATAGCAGTATATACATTTCCTCATCTTCCTTTCCACGGTTGTCCAATAACGTTGTGGCATCTTTAAGTAAGCCAAATGCAAGCGTATCTTTTCCTTTCGCAGCATAATACCTACCTAAATCACGTTTAGCCTTGGCGATATAAAAAGTATCTTTTTTTTGTTTTGAAAATGCAAGAAAATCCGTTGTAAAGGCCTCAGCCTTATCCGGAAAATACCAATACAGCGTTTCTGATTTTCCCGCAATGGATTTTAACAGTAACGAATCGATTTTGGCAGTTGTTGCCAATTGTAATGCTTTATCAATTTCTGCAATTCTATAGGTTCCGGAACTATCGGCTTCGGTAGCACTATTTTCGATATGCTTTTGGATCTGTTCGACCACAGTAGTTGCTTTGCTATTTTTATCAGCATCTTTAGAACAGGCACCTAATAAAATCGCAAAAAGCAATAAAAAAAACGGGGAATAAAACTTTTTAAGTATCATTCCCCGAAGTTAATAAAATTACAATAAGATTATGCTGTCATTTTTTATGGTTTTTTAGGTGGCTTTACAGGAATTGTACCATCTTCTCCGGTTCCTCCTCCTCCTTCCTGATTCGGTGGAATGGTATCCCCGGGTTTTGCGGCAAGATAATAGTCCTCATTTTGATACAGATTTTGTAACAGTTCATCCTGTTGTTTTGTGGACGGTGCGAAAAGTTCTTCGGCACTATTTTCTGTTGAACACGATACTAACGACAATCCCAGTACAGCAAAAGCTGCGATATAAAAATTTTTCATAAATTTTAGCTTTAAAAAAATTGGACATGGGCGTGGCTGTTCGGAACCTTGTTCCGAAGTCTAGCTTTGATTACGCCATTGATTTTTGTATTGGGAAGTGTTGGTGAGACAGAAAAAGCATAAGGGTATTATACTTCCCGGATAACGACATTACGTTTTTCCGTATCACCAGGTTAGAAGTAGTCATGTACATTTGTCCGTGAATGCATATCGGGACTGAACTAATTCTGAGGCAAATTAAAGGGCTATTTGTCAGGTTCTAAATAGGTCTTTCCGGCATTTCCGATAGTTCCGATATATCCAGTTGTATTTCCTAAATTTCCGATGATATGCCAACATATAACGATTACACAGCAGCCGTAAAGGCAAAATATGAAACTGAAAAACAAGGTCGATATGCAAGTTTTATAGATGATCCTCAACGTGGTTCATTAAAAAAATTATGTGAGCTTTTATTCAAAGCAGGCATGTCCATAAGTGATGAAAAGATATTTGCCGATTTCTTTGGCTACGACACTAAACTTGACAAAACAAAACAGCTCAGAATTATAGAAGACTTTCCTGTAGACAGTTTTCGGAGCGTTACTGATTTTTTAAAAAATAAAACACAAAGTACGAGTCGAAAAACGCTCAATTTAATTGCAGTTTTGGTAGATTTTACTCCAAGACCTCACACGCTATTTCAAAATCCTCAACAGGATGAGATAAAAAAAATAAGTGAAAAACCTGATCATAAATCCGATCTTCAAAATAAAATCGATAATTTATCCGATACCGTTTCAAAACCGTCTAATCTAACCGATGGACCAGACACTATTATTATCGGTACTCCAGGAAACGATACCCGGGAAACAAAGAAAGAAGAAGAAGAAGAAGAAGAATTAAAAGAAACCGAAGAACAACCTGAAGAAACAAAACCACTAAATACGGAAGGTGGCTCCGATCAAAATAACGAAGGCGAAGATATAGCAACAGGCATTATGACCTTTATACATCCGCCTGTTATAGTTACTCCCAAGGGACCAAATAAATGGTACCTTACTATGGGAGCCTTGATCGTTATGGTCGTATTGGTTTGGGGGTTGAATAAAACCGTTTTCACACCGAAAAACTGTATGGTATGGATGGAGGATCATTATGAGAAGATCGATTGTAATGATCCGGACATTAATGGTTACAGTGTTAAACTGGACGAAGAACTTTTGGAACACTTCCGGAAAGTTTCCTATAGTGATACATTGACATTTTTTAATCTTTATGGTAAACCGCTCATCTGGTATTCCAAGTCGAATGGTGTTTACGAATTGTTTACCTATCACGGGTTACATCCGGTAACCGAAAAAACATTAAAGCCAATTACCTACACCATTATTAACAATTTAAACAGTAATCCGAATCAATAACCGGATAAAAACAAAAAGGCCTCCGTCGGGAGGCCTTTTTTAATACCAGTTTTGTTTTTTCTTTTTGGAAAGTTTCTTTCCATGGTGTCTTTTTACATTTGAGTCGCCTTCAAAACTTAATTGTTTTTTCCTGCTTCTTGTAAAAAACCTGATAATCGATTCAAATAAATTAGACATGGGAGTTTAAATTTGCGCATCAAATATATAAAATCACAACATATTAAACATTTTAACATATACTATTTAAGACAAAAACCACATAATAATCGATGAAATCACATTTTAACACAATTTTTTAAAAATACAACAATTAAAAGCCATTCTAAATAGGTAATTTTCACCTTTCTTACGAGGTTTCTTACAACGCAATAATGCTGGTTTTTACGTCTTTTTTATGGATTATGGAAAACCGTAATCCCATCCTCACTTTAGCTCTTAAGTTTGCCCTACTATTATAACATTTTGTACAATCAAACTTAATTAATTATGGCATTCCTTACAGACTTAGCAAAAAGTTTTGCGTATGCTGCAGCGCGACAAGCAGGACGTAACTACAGTAATTCTCAAAACAATTTATATGTTGCATCGGTAAATCAGACACAATACCAAACGCCAACGGACATTAACGCCTTAAAAGAAGACAAAGAATATATTGTTATTAAATGGTTTTGGGCGACGGTACTTGCTTTCCTTATCCCCTTTGTCGGTTCGGGAATCCTACTATACCGAAGCTATATAAACTATACCAAAGATTACAAACTAATGTACTATATGGAGCGGCAGAATGTTTATAAAAGTGATGCTCGTTACCGCAATGGTTTAAGATCTTTGGGCTACCGCAACGCTAAGGTCCAAACCAAAGTCGATATTGATCAAAACAAGAAAACCAGCAATAGGATTAAAGCATGCGGTTACTTTATAATTGGTTTTGCAACCCTTTTCTTTTATATCATTGTACTTAGCCAATAATACTGTCTAAATCGGAATGCAGGTTTCAAACAATCGATACGCAAGCTGCCGCAATTTAAGGCAGCTTTTTTTATGGTTGTATTCGCTACAAATGTATTTTTAGTTATACGATAATTTATCCCAATAAAAGCTAACATTTATCATATTTTATATTTCGGATACGGTTTTATTTTGCTCTTTATAAGTATGTTAATCGCATGCAATAACCATTAAAATAATTCCGTTATGAAAAAGTTTATCCGTCTTTCGGTTCTTGTCAGTATAATCACAATGACTACAGCCTGTAAAAATCGAAACGAAACAACCGTTCCCGAAACCACTCCGACAACCGAACAAAACGAAACGGTTTCCACTTCTGAAAACACATTGGAAATTGAATCCACCGACCAGATGCAATATTCTACAAACGAGCTAAAAGCCGGTGTTGGTACTGTAAAATTAACACTAAAACATACCGGTAAGATGGATAAAGCCGTTATGGGACACAATCTGATCATTCTTAAACCGGGCACCGATATCACCGCATTTACGCAAAAAGCCGCTTTGGAAAAAGCCACCGACTATATTCCGGAATCGGAAAAAGCAAGTATAATCGCCCATACCCGATTACTGGGCGGAGGTGAATCCGACACGATTGAATTTACCATTTCCGAACCGGGAACCTATGATTTTTTATGTTCCTTCCCGGGTCATTCCGCTTTAATGAAAGGAAAACTTGTTGTAGAATAAACCGGCTATTATCTAAACTCCCGGAAAAAATATCATGAACGAAACGACCTTAATTGCCGAGATCAACCGGTTACGACAGGAAAAAAACGCCGTTATTCTGGCGCATTATTATCAGGAAAAAGCCATTCAGGAAATCGCCGATTTTGTAGGCGACAGTCTTGAATTATCTAAAAAAGCCGCCACAACCGATGCCGATATTATCGTATTTGCCGGTGTCCATTTTATGGCCGAAACAGCAAAAATCCTAAACCCGGATAAAAAAGTGCTACTGCCGGATTTTAACGCCGGTTGTTCGCTTGCTGACAGCTGCGATCCGGACGACTTTAAAAAATTAAAAGACCAATATCCGGATCATACCGTTGTGACGTATATCAATTGTTCGGCTCGAATAAAGGCGCTGAGTGATATTGTTTGTACATCGTCGAATGCTAAAAAAATCATCGCTTCGATTCCGGAGGATCGGAAAATTATTTTTGCACCTGATAAAAATCTGGGCAAATATCTGATTCAGGAAACCAACCGGGATTTAGTCTTATGGGACGGATCGTGTGTGGTACACGAAGCTTTTTCGTTAAACAAGCTAATCGATCTGTACAACCAATATCCCGGTGCTAAAATTGTAGCGCATCCGGAATCGGAAGACCCTATTTTAAAAGTCGCTCATTATATCGGATCCACATCCGGGATCATTAACTTTATCAAAGAAGATCCGGGAACTGTTTTTATCGTGGCTACCGAAGCCGGAATACTCCATCAACTTTCCAGGGATGTACCGGATAAAACGATTATAGCCGCGCCATCATATCAGGAAAACAGCTGTTCCTGTAGTGAATGTGCCTATATGAAAGTGAATACGCTTGAAAAACTATTTCGATGTCTTCAAAACGAATATCCCGAAATAAAAATCAGTGATACACTACGAACCGAAGCGCTAAAGCCAATTCATCGCATGCTCGCACTCTCCTAATTTCAATACCTATAATATGGAAAAAACGGATATACTTATAGCCGGTTCCGGAATTTCAGGGTTATTTTTTGCCATTAAAATGGCTAAAAAACGTCCCGATCTTTCCATTACTCTTTTTACAAAAGCATCGGCCGACACGACCAATACCCGCTATGCACAGGGAGGAATTGCCGTCGTAACCAATACGGAAGAAGACAGTTTTGAGCAACATATTCGTGATACGCTCCAAGCCGGAGGTGGTAGTTGTGATAAGGAAATTGTTCGGATGGTTGTAGAACAGGCTCCGGAAAGATTACAGGAATTACTAAGTCTGGACATCGATTTCGACACCACTACTTCGGGAGCATGGGATTTAGGATTGGAAGGTGGGCATTCCCATCACCGGATTCTACATCATAAAGATCAGTCCGGATTGGAAATGGAACGAAAACTATTACGTCAACTACGCCGGTATCCCAATATTGTACTGTTTGAAGACTATTTTAGTATTGATCTGACAACGGAAAACAATAGTTGTACCGGGATGACCTATTATGATAAAACCCGCAGTACGGTAAAACATATCCGATCCCGAATTACTGTACTTTGTACCGGCGGATGCGGACAGCTTTTTCAAAACACGACTAATCCGGAAATTGCCACCGGCGATGGCGTGGCGATGGCTTTCCGTTCGGGGGCCGTTATAAAGGATATGCAGTATATTCAGTTTCATCCGACCGCTTTATATGAAACCGGCAAAAATCCGCTTTTCCTGCTGTCGGAGGCGGTAAGAGGTTTTGGCGCGCATATCATTAATCATAATTACGAGCGTTTTCTTTTTAAATACGACACCCGCGGCGAACTGGCCACGCGCGATATCATTTCGAAAGCAATCGGAACGGAACTACACAAAACAGGCGAAAAATATGTTTATCTCGATTGTCGCCATCTTAACGCCAAACGTTTTTATGAGCATTTTCCATCCATAACCGATTATTGCCTGAAATCGGGATTTGATCCGGCCAAAGAACCGATTCCAATTGTTCCGGCGGCACATTACCAGTGTGGCGGTATACAAGTGGACAAAAATGCGCGGACTTCGATACAAAATCTGTATGCTGTTGGTGAATGCGCCCGAACGGGATTGCATGGAAAAAACCGACTCGCATCCAACTCCCTACTGGAGGCATTGGTATTTGCGCATCAAGGCGTACAATCGGCACTTAAAACGATCGATTCCATCCGGTTTTCAACATTGATCACTTTAAATCAACAGCCAATTAGCACCTATTCGGCATCACCGTCGATTAAGCCTTTAAAAGCGTTATTGCAAAAAACGATGACTGCGTTCTTTACGACTGAAGCACCAGATATAAATACCGTTCGGAATACGCTGGAAAAACTAAAACAAAAAGCCGATTCGCTATTTAACGGTCGCAACAGGAATTCTTTCCCCGCTTATATTGAATTGAGGAATATGCTAACGGTTAGCATGATCCTATTGGAACACCGTTATAGCACTTCCGAAATAGCATCACTCACTACATCATAATTTTTAAACGTATGAAAATTAACACCCAAACCACAATCGGAGAAATTGTCGCCCGTGATTTCAGAACTGCGGCTTTGTTCTCAAAATACAAAATTGATTTTTGCTGTAAAGGCGATCGGACACTGGAAACGGTTTGCGCTAAAAAAGACATCTCTCAAAAAGAGCTGATCGACGCGTTGGAAACCCTTTTGCACAATTCGCAATCCTATATTTCCGATTACGGACAATGGCCTTTGGATTTACTCATCGATTATATCGAAAATACACACCATCATTATGTGGAAGAAAAAACACCGGTATTGCTTCAATTTCTGGACAAACTTTGTAAAGTACACGGCGAAAAACACCCGGAATTACTTGAAATTAACACCCTTTTCAGCGAATCGGCCGGAGAATTAGCCATGCATATGAAAAAGGAAGAACTGGTACTTTTCCCTTTTATCCGGCAAATGGTAAAAGCTAAAAATGAAGGTTCCGATCTAAAACGTCCTCATTTTGGTCCGGTTTCAAACCCTGTAGCCATGATGCGACACGAACACGATACCGAAGGAGAACGTTTCGATAAAATCGCAACACTTACCAATCAATATACACCACCTACTGATGCGTGCAATACCTATAAAGTTACGTATGCGATGCTTCAGGAATTTGAAAATGACCTGCACAAACACATCCATCTGGAGAACAACATACTGTTTCCAAAAGCGATTCTATTAGAAAGTGCTTTTACGGTTTAATTATTCTGAATCCGGTATTCGTTAGGCGATTGTCCAACATGCTGCTTAAACGATCGGCTAAAATGTTGCGGATATTTGAATCCCAATTCATAGGCAATTTCACTCACCGATTTATGTCGGTCGAACATTCGCTCTTTAGCGGTATTGATCACTTTTGACTGAATATATTCCTGAGCCGATTTACCGGTTTCTTTTTTGATCAGATCGCCAAAATAATTGGCCGATAAAAACAACTGCTCGGCGCAATATCCCACAGAAGGCAACCCTAAGGTCTGCGGTTTCTCCGATTGGAAATAGTCGTTAAGTACGGTTTCAAAACGTTCCAATATCCCTTTATGGGCTGTGTCCCGGGTAATAAATTGTCGGTCATAAAAACGTACGCAATAATTCAGGAACAATTCGATTGTATTCACGATCAGTTTTTTACTGTGCTTGTCGATCGGTTGTTCCAGTTCCTGATTGATTTTTTGAAAACAATCGATAATGATTTTTCGTTCACTTTCAGACAAGTGCAACGCTTCGTGTACATCGTACGAAAAAAAGCTATACTCATCGATATGACGTCCCAATGCTGTTCCGCGAATCAGATCCGGATGAAAAACCAGTGCATATCCCTGAGGCTGGTAAAGTTCTCCGTTGTTTTCGATTCCCATAACCTGACCCGGCGCCAGAAATACAAGCGTTCCCTCCTGATAATCGTAATAATTACAACCATAGCGCAGGTTTCCGCACTTTACATCTTTTAAAAAAATAGTATAAAAATCAAAATTCAGCCGGATCGTAATCTTTTTATCCGACTTCGAAAGGTCAATTACACTCACCAACGGATGCTGTGTATCAGTATTATAATAGGCATTGTATTCGCTTACGGTATCAAATCGTACGATATTTTCCATGATCATTTTATTTCGGGAATCAAAGTTATTGCATAATTTTATTGTATGTACCATTCCATTATTATAATCAGTGATATTGGTAGGTAATTCTGTAATTCATATACGCCCCGGTTTAAAAATAGATTGGAATTTTGCAACGTTCATAATCGTATCACCAAACTAAAAACAAATCACATAAAACTAAAAATCACTATGGAAAAATTTAATGTAAAGGCATACGGTACCCATGCTATCGAAGCCGACCTGGAATTAGTAACGATTCCGCGAAGAGAGGCTACGCCTAATGATGTGGAAATTGACATTCTGTACTGTGGTGTTTGCCATTCCGATTTACACACGGCTCGTAATGACTGGGGCGGTACGGTTTATCCGGCAGTTCCGGGACATGAAATCGTAGGGAAAATCACAAAAGTAGGCAGTGCCGTAACCAAATTCAAAGTGGGCGATCTGGCAGCTGTAGGCTGTTTAGTGGATTCCTGTCGCGAATGTGCACATTGTAAAAATGATCTGGAACAATACTGTATTCCGGGATTTACCGGAACATATAACAGTCCGGACAAACACCTAGGGTTACAGACCTATGGCGGTTATTCCGAAAAAGTTGTTGTTGACGAACATTTTGTACTAAGAGTACCCGAAAATCTTGATCTTGCAGCCACTGCGCCATTACTTTGCGCCGGAATCACCACCTGGTCACCATTACGCCACTGGAAAGTAGGCAAAGACAGTAAAGTAGCCGTAGTTGGTTTAGGTGGACTGGGACATATGGCGATCAAACTGGCCAAAGGATTAGGTGCTCATGTGACTTTATTTTCGCGATCACCTAAAAAAGAAAAAGACGCTTTTGCTTTGGGTGCAGATGAAGTGATCATCTCAACAGATGACGCACAAATGGATACTGTAAAAGGAAAATTTGATTTGATCATCGATACCGTTCCTTATGTTCATGATGTGAACCATTATATTCCAAGCCTGACCATTAGCGGTACTATCGTATTGGTTGGCTATCTTGGAAATCTGGAGCCGATGCTAAACACTGTTCCAATGATTTTGGGTCGAAAATCCGTTGCCGGTTCGGTTATTGGCGGTATAGCCGAAACTCAGGAATTACTGGATTTCTGCGGAAAACACAATATTACTTCCGACATTGAAATCATCAAAATGCAGGACATCAACGAAGCGTATGAACGTATGTTAAAAAGCGACGTACGCTACCGTTTTGTAATTGATATGGCTTCACTGAAAAACAACTAAGTCAAAAAACAAAAAGGATGGAAAAAATTTCCATCCTTTTTTATTACAAGGCTCTCACGGAATCGCTTTCCGATTGTTTTCGACATTCGGATCCAACAATAGTCTATTCGGATCCAATGCTACGGCAACCGTTATATATAATTAATATTCTGAAAATAATAAAAATTCAAAAATAAGCTCTTGTTTTTATTTTGAAGACAGGTGGTTTACAGCCGCTTCCATTACCCGATCGACAAAAGTATCCGGAGCATTTTCCATCTGTGTTACTTCAGCATCGGTGGGAGGTGCTACATAGATGTCTGGTTTTATCCCGATACCTTCTATTATTTCACCATTAACATCTTTTACAGCAGAAAAAGGCATATAAAAATAAAACCAGCTATCGGCTATAATACCGACGACTCCACCATTAAAATCTGCGGGATTGGGGGTAATACCGGCTGTTGCGCCATACGTATAATCTCCAATAGAAACAACATGATTCCCCTGACTTTTCAGCAATAACACCGTTATTTCCGACATGCTGGCACTATAATTATCCGTCAAAATAGCTATAGGGATGTTAGAAGGAATACCTCCTAATTCATGAGGCTTTGTTTTTTGTGGAATCCAAGGAGTATAGTCAAATCGTCCATTTCCTTCTTTTGTTCTTTCATAAGACCATATCGTACTTTTTGTGACCAAACGTTCTATAAAAAATTGTAGATCTTTTACAGCTCCACCACCATTACTTCTTAAATCAAGAATCAGCTTTTTAATCGTTCCTTTATGCAATGGATTCAGAAGATTCTGATAGAAAGGAGCCCGCTCAATAACAGCCGTAACGGCTTTTTCAAAATCATTTATATTGCGTTCATTTCCAATATACTGCCCCATTTCACTTATAAACCAATCAATATAGAGCCTACTTTCAGGAGTCAGAACAGTGGCATAGGTCTCCTCCTCATTATAAACCGGCAGCTCATCATATTTTATTACTGCGGATTGTGCAGCCTCCAACAAATCGTCAGATACGATTTCCGTAGCCCTGAACTGCCTGCACTGAGTCCTGAAAACATTTAACTCCGGAGCTATTGTAAAAGCCTCCCACTTACTTTGTATATCGCGGGTAAGCACTTTTACATTTTCTCTAACTGTAAGATCTGTGATTCTTTCCAGCAAAAGGTTATTTTCAATGTTACGAGTACGTAATCCCAATTCATTCTGATTGTTATCGTTTAAAAATTTAGAGCTCAGAAATTTTGTCAGGTCGCTTAAATACAGTGAAAACGAATCATAGGTCAAATAATAGATATCCGGATTTTTTTTTACACTTCCCATCAGGTAGGTGATCGAACGGTTACTATTTTTCACTCCCGGTATCGCCGTATATTTCTGACATATGGTATCATTTCCTAAATAATTTTTTATATATCCAAGCTTCGATGAAAACATATAACTATTTGCGTGTTGTTCTTTCATTCCGCCCCGAAATCTAAAAATACCATACTGATAACTATTTAAAGGTATCTTTATCTTTACAAAAAAATGCCTGTCAATAATAGGGTTTATAATGTCGATAAAATAGTGTAAGGCTTTAACTTTGTCAGTATCAATTTCATTTTTATCGTCTGTACTTCTGCCAAAAGTTTTTAAAGCTGAAAATTTCGGATAATATTCATTGTAAATAGCGTCCCAATCCTTGCCATCCTTTCTTTTTTGCTCATAAAAATAACTGTAACGCTGATCCATAACCATCCAGAATACTTTAAAAAGATCTGCATAGGATTTAACATCGTTCCTAGTATACTGTTCCGGTGCGGTAATCGGATATTTATCATCCAGTTCACAAGCGTTAAAAATCAGTATCGCTAGTAGTACTCCTAAAACAAAAGCTGTTTTTTTATATAATTTTACGTACATAAATCCATTTTTAATTAAATTGATAAGAAGTTCCAGCGGCAATCCTATAAGATTGAATTGTTTTTTGCATATTTTTATTCGTATTAGCCATACTGATATCGGACAATCCATACTGATAATTACCGGTACCATAAAATGTCCACTTTTTAAAAGAATATCCCAGACTTAACTGTCCTTGCAAACCATAACCAAGCCGATTTAGCATATTTTCATTTTTTTTAAAATCATACGTCTCCGAAACTTTTTTATATCTATTTTCTGTTAGCGCGATATACTGTCCTTTCCGTTGCAAACGCATCAGGTACTCGATGTAAGTACCACCGGCTATTTTAAGCCATACACCCTGGCTTTTATCAGCGGAGCTAAATACCGTAACGCCTACCAGAAAAGGTATCGAAAGGAAATCATTATAATATTTTGTATACCATCCGAGTCGGCTGCCTGTTCGCCTGAACGTGTAATTTTTTTGCAGGAACGATACTGCTGTTTTCAGAAAAACCGGTTTCCGTATCGCATATTCTCCCGTAAGACTAGCACCAAAACCATAGCTTCCACTATATTTCGATTCCACTAAATTAGACAGGTTGGCATTGAGGTTACTATAAGTATATCCCATATCGAATCCTGCCTTAAATTTACTTTGTGCCTGCAATGCTATACTTGAAAGAAAGAAGTAAAAACAAAACAACCAAACTACTTTTTTTACCATAATTTAACTGAATATAAAACCATTAATAATTATAGAAGTTATTACAATTGAGAAGACTTTACTATTTTTCAGTATACTTGTCCTTACAAACTCCATATTAGTCTTTACCTACGCAATACAATTTGGTCGCAAGCCATAAAAAAAGCCGATCCTGTTACAGACCGGCTCCAAAAACTAACTAATTATTCCTGTGGTAATTTATGAAAAAGATTGTATTGATACGATTTTAGCGGTATTGATGTTTTCGTTTTAGCTCGGTATTCATTTTCCGGATGCTTTTATACATCACACTTTGAACTGCCTTGCGTTTTTCTTCGTACCGCTTGGTACAATTGTCCAATTCCGTTATCAGATTCCGGAATTTTAGATGGAGCATTTGTAACTCTTCCACACCCTGACGGGTTTTATGATCATCTTCAACCGATACCGTATGGGTCGAAATACGAGCCAGTTGTTCAAATTTTTTAAACGCTTCGACGATAACCTGATGTTCCTTGGTGTTGATTCCCCGCATATGATTAAAACTAAAATACTGTTATGATATAAGCATCGCCGGCTAAAATGCCAATGGTACTAAAGGAATTCCCTCCGTATCGATATGCGATAGCGGTAGAGAAATCGTTTTCGGCGATGTTGTTTTATTTCCGTGTCCTAAAATGTGTTGTAGTGTTTTTTGCAGCAGCAGTTCCTCCGAATCGCCCAATGGTAACACGGCAAGTCCTTCCAACTCGTTTGCCTCGATTACGGGCTGAATTCCGCTGCTATAATTGCCCTGATCGTTTGCATTAAACAATTTATAAATCGACGGATACAAAATCCATCCCGGTTTATTCGGATTCCGGTTATCCTGAATTGGAAATCCGGCTACATCTTTTCCTACGGTTTTTTCGCCAATCGTAATCACTTCCATATAGGGCTTTAGATTGTTGATTATAATTTCGGAAGCCGATGCCGTTCGGTTTCCGCACAATATATATATCCGTTGCAATTCCGGATGTGCAGCGCGCAGTGTTGTAAAATCCACCTGCGATTCATTCATGGCCAAAGCTTCCGCAAACGATTGCGATACGGTTCCGCCATTGGCATTGCCGCGGTATCGGATAAACAAATTCCCCGGTTCGATTTGTGGCGCCAGTAAAACACTAAGTGCCGCAGCCGAGGCTATATCACCACCGCCATTATAACGGAGATCGACAATCATTTCGGTGACCGACTGACTTTTAAACTCCTGAAAAGCCTGTAAAAAAGTTCCGGCCATTCCGGTATCAAAATGGGGTATCATCAGGTATCCGACCCGTTTGTTTTCCAATGCTATTATTCGTTTTAAAAGCGGTTGTCCGAAAGTATAACCGGATCCGATTTCTTTATGTACCGGGTTTGAAAAACCGGATTGCGGATCGTATCGAACCCGGTCGACTATAGCTGTTTCGGACTGCACCAACTCCCGATATACGGTATTATAATTACTGCTGGTGACAGCCACTCCGTTAAATGTTGTGATCAAATCACCACGGGATAAACCGTGATTTTGTGCCGGAGAACCAGTAAGGACGTAGAGTACCACGCCGTATACCTGTCCCTGATGGTTTATAAAAGCAATATCGAAACCAAATTTCCCCCGAAGGGTTTTGGATAATGTTTCCGGTAACGATGGGTGTATGGTATAGGAAAAAGGATCGTTCGAATGGCGCAATTGTTCCAAATAATCTTTTGGAAATACCGACAAATCGGTTGCTATCGGTAAATTTCCATTCCACAGATAATAGCGTTTCATCTGTTCGTACATCCATTGATTCACATAGGCATTCGTTCCTTCTTCATATACCACCGTAGCGTCGTCTTGCTGACAAGAGGATAGTCCACCAAGAAATAATAATCCTCCGAATAATACCCACCAGGCTTTCATATTTTCGTTCTATTTTAAAATTGAAAAAAATCGCATAAATCCAGTGTTCCCTGAACACCCGAAAAATTTCCACCGGCATCCTGTTTTTCTTCCAGTACCACCAATCGCGATTTGTTGTTCTGCATCACCATAGCAACTACTACCGGTTGCCCATTACTTCGATACGATTCGGTGGTTCCGTGTTTGACCAGTTCCATACGCAGAATGGGCGGCGCGGCAAACGGAAATTCCACAAAATTGCTAAACGTTTCTTTGGTGATATTCTGAGCGACACCCAGCACTTGTCCGCTTAGATTACGGATAATCCCATCGATCGGGCCATCATAACCGCTATTGGAATACCGATTCAGTGTCGGGAAAATAAATTTATAACCGGTTCGTCCCGACTGACTTATGGTTCCGGGTGAAAAAGACAATACGTCGTTAATCCACAAGCCCGGTTTATAGAAAAAAGACAAAGTATCCGGGCTGTTAGCTTGCGTAAAAGCATAGGACCCCAAAAGCTGCTGTGTCGTTTTTACCCGTACGTCCATATAGCGCGCCTGTCCGTTATAATATACGAATTCATAATCTTTGCTGATTGTCCCTCCTAATGTTTCATGCTGGTTGATTTTTAAAAGCGATCCATTGGAAACAATCTGAAGCGAATCTTCCTGTACCACACCCCGAATCACTATTTTTCCCGGTGCCTGTTCGTCGTAATACGGTAGCATATTGTTATCGCAGGACACCCAAAAAGTAGCGATTCCTCCCAAAAGACCTAGCCTCGTCAATGTTGTTTTATACATATAGTGTTGTTTTAAAAAACGGTATGCTTTTATTTATTTTTTGATGAATTTTATTTTTTCGGTTACGTTTCCATTTCCTACAACCGCAAAATAAATTCCGGCCGGTAAATGACTAACGGCGATCACATCGGTAGAAAAACGGGCTTCTTTTACCAACATTCCGGATGCATTGTACACATAAACAGTAGCATTGGTCATATCGTTTGTACCCGATACAAATTCCAGATTATCGCCCACCGGGTTTTGTTTTAAGGCAAATTTTGTTGCAGAAACCTCCGCTACACCAAGAAGATCCGTAGCGGTAATACGTACCTGATCCACTTCGATTCCAACGCTGACCAAAGCATTCATAACCAAAGCAAAATGCACTTCCGTTTGTCCGGCAAACTGCGAAAGATCGACCTCATAATCATGGAAAAATTCGCCATCGTTTGTCGTACGAACCAACGATAAGGCCGTAGGTGTTCCGGTTTGTAAAACCATTGGATCGGCAGAGGTGCCTACATACACCAATAAATCACGGGTTCCGTCGTAGATAGCTGTTTGTGCATTGATGATCAATTTTATGGAACCGGTATAAAACGAAAGATCGATCACCGGAGAAACCGCCCAGTTGTTTTCGTCACCCGATAAAGGCGAACCGTTTGTCAGGTTAATATGATAGCTTCCCAATATGCTTTTTGTCCCGTCGATTACTTCGCCATTCCCGCCCATTTGTATGTTTTTACGGGAAATCCAATTACTGCCGTTACCGTCCAGATCCTGTAATGACCAGTCGGAAACAGTACTGTTATTAAACGTTTCTTCCCAGATGGTAAATTGTGCCGAAGCTGTTGCCGACACTAAAGCAAATGCTGCTAATAGTAGTTGTTTTTTCATTTTTTTGTTTTTTTAAAAGGCATGAGAAGCCACTACTTCTCATGCCGGTTTGTATTTTTTTACTAATCCTTATGGTATTAGAAATTGCTGAATTTTGTCCATCCGCTTGTCCATCCAGATTCCGTTTTAAAGGCTCCTGTATTTCCGGAAAGGTTAAATGATCCAAGATTAAAGAACGGTTGTGAAATTCCCAATGGTAAAGCCGGGTTATCGGTATAGGTGCTGTTTCCGAAACCTAAAGAAACCGTAGCCGGCGTTACGAAAGCATGAGCCGATACTGCACTCCATGAAGAACTTGAAGCTACAGAAGGTGCTTCCCAACGAATACCTGTGTTATAACCGGTAACCGTTACATCCTGAAGTGAAATCTGACCTAAACGTCTTACGTGGATTGCATTTTCATATGCATTAGCATCAGCAGGGCTGCTCATTCCCACGATAGACATTTGAGAAATTACCGGTTTTGTGATGATCGTAGTAGCGGTACCGGAAGCGTTGTTGTCTAACTCGATTCCGTTAGAATCCGGATTTCCGGAACTGGTACTATGTGTTGAATTTTTATCGGCAATAGCGATCGCTTTTGTGATGCTTCCTGTATATCCTAAATCGAAATCGAAGTTATCGTCATCGGCAGCAAATGAAACCAAGTGTGTTGCACTTACTTTTCCACCGAAAAACTCATACGAGTCATCTCTTCCGTATGATACCTGAATGTGATCCACTTTAGTAGCGGCACCTACACCACCAAAAGTAAGTCCGTTGATTTCCACACCGTTTACAGCGTCAAGAATACGTCCTGCAAATTCGATACGGATATAACGTAACGTACCGGCATTGTGGTTAAGATTCGTACCTCCATAATAGAAATCACCTACGTTTGGCTGATCTCCTAAACCTTCGATTACGTTTGTATTCAAGCCATTGTTCACTTCGTCGTCACCTAAAATAACAACACCTCCGAAATCACCTGGTGTAGCTCCGGTAGCAGCATTACCGTCTAACAGGTTGTAACTTGTAAAGATAATTGGTGCTTCAACAGTACCTTTAGCGTCAATTTGTCCTGATTTTGTAATTACCAATACTCCGGTAGCAATACCCGTAGCAAGTGGTTTTGCTTTGATAAAAGTTCCCGGCTGGATTGTTAATACAGCTCCGTTTTTAACGCGAACCACGCCTTCGATTTCCCAAACTTTGTCGTTTGTCCAGGTAGTACTTGTTGTAATATCACCTGATACGGTTTGAACCGCAGCCGGATATCCGGTATAATCGGCACCGGAAGCCTGCATTTTAAAAGAAGAATCGGCAGAATCGTCATTCTGACACGAGAACAGCGTTAAAGCTGAGGCAACTAACAAAAAAAATTTTTTCATAATAATGTAATTTGTTGGTATATTTGCTGCTAGCTTAGTAGTAGGTCTTTGGGAAGGCAGCAATTTTCTTTCCTTAGACCTTTCTTTTTTTGAGGTCATCCCTCATTTTATACCTGATTTCCGTCTTTCTCCGCCAGGATTTTATTCGGGAGAAAGGTTTACAGCATCGGACTTCTTTTTGGCTATCTGACCGGCAGAACATAACTCGGAACGATAAACGCATTACTACCTTTTCGGCTTTCGTTTGCACGATGGTTGTCGTTATTCAACATTTTATACGTCGGACATTTTTCCTGCCTGATCTAAATTTTTCAAAGAAGCGGTTTTACAAAACAGTACCTATTTCTATCTATATTAGCTTTGTAACATTCAAAATATCACGCTATACCATCAGGCTTAACCGTTTCTTAATACCTATAACACCGCTGTAATATTCGCATAACATTTTGTTAGGCAAGGCTTTAAAAACTATAATTAAGCGACACGCTGATTGTCCTTCCTGTAAAGGCTTTAAACAACTTTCTATCAATATTTTCATCGTAACGGTTTGTCGCCCCGGCACCAAGACTATACTGATCTCTCGGGTTCGAACCATACGCCGAATTCGTAATATGCGAATAGCTGTTTTTGTTGTTATACGTTTCAATCGGACTATCGAACAGGTTTTTCATATTGCATTTTAATTCCAGGTTTTTATTTTTCAAAAACTTACAACTTACCTGAACATCCGTTTGAGCATAAGGCAGTCGGATTTCTTCGGCATCATAATCGAAACCGACCAAAATATATTGATCACCTGTGGCGTTATGGCGGATGCTAAATCCCAGACGGTCACCGATATAATCCAATCCGAGGTTATAGGTATACGGCGATTGCCCGAAAAGCGGACGATCGGCTTCATACAAACCTCCCGTTCCATCGATTTTTACATAGGAGGTTACTTTGGTTTTATTGATCGCAGCATTGGCATACAGGTAGATTTGTTCCAGGGCTTTTCCTTCGCCTAAAAACGACAGGTTTTTAAGGATTTCGGCTTCCAGTCCCCAAAGTTTGGCGCTATGGGAATTCATATTATAGATACTTCTCGAACCCCCATCGCCACCAATTACCGTTACCGCTTCGATTGGATCCTGAATGTTTTTATGGTATAAGCCTACCGACATGATCTGTCCGAACGATGGAAACCATTCGTATTTCAAATCATAATTTTCCGATACGGACGATACAATTCCATCGGTCCAGTTGAGTACTTTAGCGCCGCGAACCGGATCGAAATACGGGATTTTTAAACGTTCCGAAAACTGCGGACGCATAACCGTTTTGGAATATCCCAAACGGATATTCGTTTTGCTATTCGGACTTATGGTTACATTGACTGATGGCAGGTATTGCCACACTTTATCGTCTTTTTGAGAACCTTCGAACTGCGCTGCATTGTCCGACTGACTCGAGATTTCTTTATACACATAACTTTCGGCACGCATTCCCCAAACCACGCGTACCCACGATCCGAATTTATGATCCAGCATCAGGAAAGGCGCATGGGTTATCACTTCACCTTCGTAGGCACTACCGTAGTAGTTTAGTTTTTCCCATCCGAAACCACCGTAATAATAATGCGATCCGTCCAAAAGTTCCGATAACGGATAATACACATCTGCCCGATCCGATCCTTGTCCAACGACTTTTAAAAGGGAACGTTCCTGGAAATTGGTGGCGCGTTTATAGGTTCCGAAATAACCGGCTTTAATATCGTTTTTAACCGATCCGATCGAAAAGGAACGATTGATATTTGCACCAACGTTATAATCGTCTTCACTATTGCTAAAATTGGCTCGGGCGATATTCGCACCCGGATTATACACCTGATGGTACAACAAGATATCGTCGCCTACTCTTTTGCGGAACTTGGTCAGAAAAGTAGCATCGCGGGTATCTTTGTCGACGCGACTATACGCCCCAAACCAGTTGACTTCAAAATCATTAAAACGATGGTTTCCTTCGATCTTGTTTTGTAAAAATGTTTGAAAAACCGGGTAGTTGGTTTCTTCCGTATCCGGCAGATCGGTTCCGTTTAAGATATCGTCTACACTACTTCCGTAATAATTCCAACCGGTAATTTGCGTGAGTTGGTTATCATAAATATGCAACAAGGTATTCCGCATGGTAATCCGGTTGTTTTTTAACTGAATTCCGGCGTTTAACATTCCACCCAAAGTCGAATTGAAATTATAGGACGCACCGGAATTTTTAAACCCGTATTTCTGAAGTGTGGAATAACCGCGATCGGTTTCGGGCGTAAAATACGAGTTGTGCATATAGGTTCCTCTTTCGGTATGATCAATATCCAATGTGGTTTGTGTATTCCGAAACATAATCGAACCGACAAATCCCCAACGGTTGTTGTCTTTCATTTCAAAAGCCCGTCCTAACGCAAATTGTAACGACATACCCGGGTCGGCTACGTTTTTATAGGTCGAAAAATTATCCTGTGTAAACTG
Organism: Flavobacterium sp.; assembly: GCF_030146175.1. Classification (GTDB taxonomy): domain Bacteria; phylum Bacteroidota; class Bacteroidia; order Flavobacteriales; family Flavobacteriaceae; genus Flavobacterium. Next base: position 19,355 of record NZ_JASLCE010000130.1, read on the forward strand.
TCGGGATTGTTGGAAAAAAGGTTCCGATCCGGCTTGTGCTGTTGGCGTCGGAATATGGACCAACGATGGATAGCTCCGCGTTCCGTCATCAAAACCCAGATAATCAAAACGCCCGCGTTGTTTCGAGAGCTGTTCTTTAAACGTACTGCGGCTGTTATACGAATTCCCTACGGTAATACTGGTAAAATCTTCCCTTGGGATATCTTTGGTCTTCACTTCCACATAACCACCGGCAAAATTGGCATTCATATCAGGAGTCGCGGTTTTACTCACCACCACACTTTCTACCATAGCCGTCGGAATAATGTCGAAAGCAAAATTTTGTTGCTGCGCATCGGTACTCGGCAGATTTACACCATCCATTACCGCCTGATTCCAGCGTTCGCCCATGGAACGTACCACCACATATTTATCGTCAACCGTGGTGATTCCGGTGATTCGCTTTAGGGTGCTTCCGACATCGTTATCCGGTGTACGGGAAATTTGTTCGGCCGAAATTCCATCGGAAAACTGGGCTGCTTTTCGTTGTTGTCGTAATAAACCTTCGGTAGACGCAGCCGATTTGTATTGCTGTACGCTGATGACCACCTCATTCAGTGCAATGTTTTTATGCGCGCCCGACTTTAACGCTACGTTTAGCGGTGTCGTCTGACCTTCCTGAACCGGTACGTTTTCAATGAGCTGCGTGGTATACTCCTGAGCCGATATTTCCACGGCATAATTTCCGGGTTCCAGATCCAATACAAAATCACCATTGTTATCCGTAAATGTGAGTTTTGCTCCGGGTTGCGTAAGCACCATCGCGTCATATAACGGCGCGCCATAACCGTCAACGACTCTACCGGTTATCCCTTGTTTTTTTTTTTTAGCCGCGTCCCTGTTGTGAACGGCAATATTATTTCCGTTACGTCTAAAATTTAAAGTGGTTAGCTGTTGCAATTCGCCCAGTAAAACGTCGATCGCTACATTTTCCTTTTTCAGCGTAATTCGGGGTGTATTGAGTGTTGTTGTATTCTGATAAATAAACCGATAAGGTGTTCTGGATTCCAGATTTTCGATAATCTCTTTCGGGGAAGCATTTTTATAATCGACCGATACGGTACCGGTTTGGGCCAGCAGATTGACCATTCCCAGAAAGTATCCGAAAAGCGTTAACCGGAACAAAGCCGGAAGTCGCTTGAAAATAGTGTTGTTCATGATTTGTAAAAGTGTTGTTTGTATTAAGCGTTAAAAATTGATTACAGTTTAGTCGCTAACAGTATAGCTTTGATTTCCGGTTTTGGTAATGGTAATACCCAAAGCAAACGACAGTGTTTCGAACATTTCCGGCAATTGCTGACGGGTGTGCAGTGTTCCGCGCATCGTGAGTTTTTTCAGATCCTCACGGGCATAGGTAATGGTTATTCCTTTAACCGGTTCCAATAACTGGAATACCTGTTCGAGCGTAAGACCATCAACATCCAGCAGCGTTTTTTTCCATTCCGGTTCCAGCAGTGTGATCTTTTGTTTTTTCAGACGCTCACTTGTGGGCATAAAAACGGCGGCATAACCTCTTTCCAGAAAAACGGTTGTCGTACTGTTGGCGACTTTAACTTTTCCGGTACGAACCGCGACCACCGGTGCTTTTCCGTTATAAGCCTTTACGTTAAAAGACGTTCCCAATACTGTGGTTTCGATACGTCCGGAATGAATGATAAACGGTTTGGAAGGATCCCGTTTTACTTCGAAAAACGCTTCCCCGGTTAACGTTACCTTTCGTTGTTTGCCATTAAAAACCTCCGGATATTCCAGTTTCGAATTTTCATTGATCCAAACACGGGTACCGTCCGGTAATCGTAATAAACGGACATCATTCGGAAAGGTTTGGGTAATAATTGTCTTTTCGGGAAACAGGTTTTCAGTAAAAAGTAATTCATAGGCGACTACCGAAAGTAGCAAGGCGGCACAAGCAGCTGCCGCCCAACGTGACCATTTTACCGGTTGTTTAAAAGTAGCCTTTTGGATACGCTTCCACATACGGCGTTTGGTGTCTTCCGGTAACAATCCCTGTTGTGGAATCTCGTCCCAGATCTCTTTTAATCCATTCAATTTCATTGCATTTTTTTTTATGTTGCGCAACACACATTGGTGTTTTACTTACATTAGGAAGGAATTGCAGGAAATATCACGGGAGAAAAACAGTCTTAATAATTATTTAAAAAAGCTGCCCGATCGGAAACATTACGATAACAATGGTACTAGCGTTTCAAATCAAAAATCGATATAAACGTGGTGAACAAACATCAGAAGAAACCAGTACAGTTCGTTATTTTTTACCGAATGTTTTTTGAGATATTGGAGTGTTTTGGAAATCTGGTTGGCTACGGCACCAGGGGTCATGTTCATTTCGGAAGCGATCTCTTTATAGCTGCGCTCCTCGAATTTGTGTAGTGTAAATATTTTGCGTCTTTTTTCGGGAATCTGACGTAGTAACTGTTCGATCTGTTCAAATCGGGAATCGAGTACCTCATCCGATTCGTAGGTGGTATCCATTTCGGAAATGATCTGTTTTTCTTCGGTTGTAAAAATCCGATTCTGTTTTTGATACCATTTGGAGATTTCCTGTTTGGAGCTTTTAAACAATACCGATTCCAAGGCTACTTCCGGATTGAGTTTTTTCCGGTAATTCCATAGATGGATAAAGACATTTTGGGTCACATCTTCGGCATCGGCGGGCTGCTTGGTATATTTCTTTACAAAGCAATACACTTTAAAGGCATACAGATCATAAATTTCCCGGAAACAAGATTCGTCATCTTCGCGTAACCTTATAATCAAATTAGCACTCATATTGCCCATAATTGTAGGTATGTATGCGTACAAAAATAACACAAACTGTCATCAATAATTGGAATCGTCGGATATTTAAAGATTTATTAATATATAAAAAAGTCGGCTATAAAGCCGACCTTTTACTAAGACTCATCTTCAACCAAAGCCGTTGGTGCATTTTGCTTTACGGAATCAATTCCAGTTTCACGAGCCGATTCGGATTGGTACATTTGACTGGTTCCGATAATTTCTCCATTACCCGCTTTGAGGTTAAAATACAGCCTCCCGTCTTTCGCCGTTTCCCTTGCATAACGGGCATCCAATTGTGAGTTTTCACGTACCGATTTGATGCCGTTCAAACAACCTGCTTTGGCAGTATAGCCTTCGCTGGTAAGGATTACCTGTCCGTTGTTTGCTCTCAGATTAAACTGAAACTCATTGTTCGTTCTTCTTGTAATTACAAATGTTCCCATTGTTATAATTTTATTGTTACTAATTGACTACAATAGTATAGCGGCATTTGCTATAAAAATTACGGGTTTTCGCAAAAACACTTTTTTACGTTGCAAAATTTATAACACATCACCTTTATTTGTTTTTTGACAAAATCAATTTATAACCGATTCGTATAACGGAAGTTTGTCAGCGTGTCAAACACTATTTTCAAAACGAACGGCTTTGGCAACCGTCAGCACTTCGCGTCAAGGCATTCTGGCGATAGTACCCGGAAACATTCTGATTTTTATAGTACCTTCGCTTTATCATATCCGAATGTATGTCGAAAGCAACCCTTACCCGAATGTCTATACTCGAAAAATCCTTCGAACTGATCTACCGAAAAGGTTATCAGTCGACTAGTATCGATGATATCATCGCAACCACACAGGTTACGAAGGGTGCTTTTTACTATCATTTTAAAAATAAGGACGAAATGGCTTTGGCATTGATCAACGATTATATGCGTCCGAATATGCACCAGGTAATGCTTCGTCCATTGGAACAAGCCGAAAAACCATTGGAAACCTTTTACGATATGATGCGGAATTTATTACACGACACGGATTTTTTTGATGTGCGCTACGGCTGTCCGGCGATTAATCTGATTGAAGAGATTGCGCCGCTAAACGAAAACTTTCGGGAAGCACTTTCTGTTTTGATGACCGACTGGAAATTGGCCATTGCCGACTGTATCCGATACGAACAACAGCAAAAAACCATTAGCCCGGACATCGATCCGCAACAGATTGCGTTGTTTTTGATTTCCGGTTATGGCGGTATTCGCAATATCGGAAAACTGGAAGGTACCCAAAGCTACGAAAGCTATCTGGACGTTTTAAAAAGTTATCTGCGTAGTCTTAAACCAACTTTTTCAATATAAAAAGGCGGTCTATTTCGGTACGGGCATACGGCAATGCTTTCCGGTACCAGTCAGCTGCGGATTCACGATCACCTAGTCTTTCGTATCCATAGGCTTTGGCCGTTAGTAAGACAAACTTATTTTCGTTATCGAATAAGGATTCCATTTGATCAATTGCTTCTAATAACGCTGGCGTCATGGTAATATGCATTTCGGCAACAATACGATTAAGCCGTAACAAGGTTGATTCCGGTTGTAAGTGTTCTAACTGTCGGTACAAATAGACGATCGACTGCCAATCGGTATCTTTAAAATCGGAAACGGTACAGTGTAACGAAGCGATCAAAGCCTCCAGATAATAGGCGTTCAGTTCTTTTTCCGGCCGCGCCTGATCCAGATAATAAAATCCTTCCGCTATAAATGTATGATCCCAAAGATTTCGGTTTTGTTCAGCCAATGTAAGCCATTCACCGGTAGTCGTAATCCGTGCCGGAAAACGCGCAATGTTAAAAAACAATAATGCCAGTAATCCGTTTGCTTCGGAATTTTCCGTATCATATTCCCGTACGATTTTAGCCAGGCGGATGGCTTCATAACACAGATCGGTATTAATCCCGCTGCTTCCTTTGGTTGTTTTATAACCTTCGTTAAACAACAAATACAAAGAAGTATGCAGTAACGCAAAGTGTTTCCGAATATCATCTTTGTCGGGATTTTCAAATACGTACTTTTTATTTTTGAGTGCTGCTTTGGCTCGATACAGGGCTTTTTTAACCGCCTCACGAGACATCAGTAAAGCATTCGCAATTTCACCGATCCCAAAACCGCAAAGCACCTGTAAGGTAATGATGATCTTCTTTTGTGGAGTAAGATCCAGTCGGCAACAAGCCAGCAACAAACACAACTGACTATCACTTATTTCATAATCCGAAAAAACAAGTTCCGGTGCCATCGTATCATTAAAATCGGATGCTGCGACAGTTGTCGTTTTACTATCGCGTTTCAGTATATTAATCGTTTTATTCCGAGCGACTTTCATTAGCCAGGCAGCAGGATTATCCGGAATACCGGTATACCGCCATTTTTGAATTGCCGATTCAAAAGTGTCCTGAATCGCATCGGTAATACAATCCAGTTTATCGATTCCGTAAAGTCGTATCAATACGGCAGTCATCTTTCCCGCATTTTCACGGAAAAGATGTGCCGTTAAACGGTTAACCGGTTGTTTATCCGCCGTATTCTTCATCGGCAGCTATAATCGGTCGGACTTCCACCATTGCACCAAGCTCCAGAGACGGACATCCTTTGGCAATTTCCCTAGCTTCGTCGAGCGAACCTGCCAAAAGGAAATAAAACCCACTAATACATTCTTTAGTTTCGATAAAAGGACCATCGGTAACAATCCGCTCTTTTCCGCGAATACAGCAACCTTCCGCATCCAATGGATTCCCTTCTTTAAAGTGTCCCTTTTCGATTAACGATTCCACCCATTGCATGTGTTTTTCGATATCTTCCTGCATTTCTTGTGCTGTAAGACTACCGTAATTTATGTTTTCACGGATCAGCATTAAAAATTCTTTCATGATTTTCGTTTTTAAATTAATACTATTCCTATAACAATTCACCCGTTTAAAAAGGGACAATTTAATCTATTTTTTTTCTGTTTTCAGATCGATCAAAAATGGTTTTAGTCGGATTCCGTCTTTATTTCTGAAATTTACCGTAGCTGTCGACTGATAGTGATTCCACGGTTGTAATTCGGTTTCAAAACGAAACGAACGTCCATCATCCGAAAAGCCGATTACTTTTGAAATCCGCAATACATGACTTTCTCCTAGCGGACCGAAGTCAAATCCCCGGAAATTTTTATCCATTTCTTCCGAGAATGTCAACGTTACCGTAAGCGGACCGGATGGCACTAACCCATTTTCCCCAACAGCTTCCGATAGTTTCATGTCGATTACCGTGGGTCTTATTCTTTCATAATCCGCTTTAAGCTGTGCGAGTGTTCCGGGAAAGAAACCGGTACTATTTACCAAAGCCTCGATCTGCTCCGAATCGTTATAATCCAGTTCGATAAGCGTTTTGATGGCCTGTTTTTTATCTTTTGCCTGATCGTAATATTTTTCGCAAATCGCATAACCGATATAATAGCCCAAATCCCTTTCTTTTAATTCATTCTGATTGGTTCCCCAAAGCCAGTTATAAGTCGTTTCGATATGCTGCATGTCTTTTACGAATACTGCTTTAACCCGTGCTTCATTCTTTTTTCCGAACGCTATCGCCGGCGTATACGATGGTTTTCCGGTAACTTTAGTCGAAATAAACTCAGCCACCCCTTCATACAAACAATAATACAATAGGTTATCGACCATGTCTTTTTGCTGCGTATGCACATATTCGTGCGTACATAACAATCCGATATCGTCTATCGGGTTCAGGTTTTTATAATACGAATGCAGGTATTTCGGAAGCGCATCGGTATTTACATTCCGGTCCGACAACGCCATTTCACTTCCAATGAGTACTTTTCCATTCGAAATCGTTCCGTTTGTACGGAAAACGCCTACCGTAAAATAAATCGGAGCCGGTCGTAATTCCGGATAAGCCTTTTTTAATCTGCTAATATTTTTTTGAATCTCCGGACTTACTTTTTGTACCGCAAGTGTATTTTTTCGAATCGTTTTCCAGAAATCCGGATACTTTTTAATGGCGTCGATATACTCTTTTGCCGTATAACGTCTGCGTTGTTTTATGGCTTCGAGTCCTTCGGTTCCGCTGTCGAAATACAACTTTTGCAACAATTCATACTGACGCGCACTATCGGGTGTTGCGACAATCGCATCATAGGCTTCCCAGAAATGATCAATATCAGAAGAAATGATTTCCGTTTTTAGCTTTTGGCCGTATGATACGGATAACGATAGCAAACTCAAACAAAGGATAACGTTTTTTTTCATGGTATATAATTAATCATTTAAAGATAGTCGACTCGTTTTTATTGATCTACAAATAACGTATTTTCTTTCATTTTAATATTTGATCAAAAAAAACATACTAATCAGTATGTTTTTTTAGTTATCTTTGAAACACAAATTTACAAAAGCATGTATTCCGTACTTCTACCACTTCATTCTGTAATCCGCTGGTTGGTATTGATCAGTCTTTTGATTACAATCGGGAAATCCATTTTGGGTTACTATAAACAATCCGTTTTTTCGAAAACCGACAATCGTTTACGGCATTGGACGGCTACTTTTTCCCATATACAACTCCTGATCGGAATGCTGCTTTATACACAAAGTCCGTTTGTAACCTATTTTTACGACACCTATAAATCCGGAAACCTGAATACAGAAGCATTGTTTTTTGGTGTTATTCATATTATATTGATGTTTATTGCAATACTTTTTATTTCGATCGGATCGTCTAAAGCCAAACGAATAACCTCCGACAAGGAAAAATACAAAACGATACTGATCTGGTTTTCTCTGGGATTATTACTGATATTTCTGGCGATCCCGTGGCCATTTTCGCCTTTGGCTGTCCGACCTTTACTACGTCCATTCTAATTCCTGAATTTTTTATAGCTACCATAAAAAAAGCCGGCATAAAGCCGGCTTTGTCTCCTTTAAAAAGGAATTATTTTTTAGACCATTCTAAGATAGAGTCTTTATTCATTTTTACGTAATCACCGTTGTTTGCTTTTTCAGCACTTGCCTGTGATAATTTTGCTGTTTCGATCGCTCCTTTTTTATCTCCTAATTTCGCCTGAATCAATGATTTTAGACGTAGGTACCAGAAAGGCGCATCTTTTTCCATTCCAACTGCTTTGTTTACCCATTCCAATGCTTTGTTCATATCGCCTCCGGACTGGTAGTAATACTGTGCAGAAGAAAAATAATCGTTAGCCGTTGGTCCCGCTAAAGCACCTTCGATGCTCTTCATAGCGATTTTTTGTGTTGGTACTGTAAATTTAACGGCTACCAATGTTTTTTCCCATGAAATTTCAAGGCTTCCGTTATCGTTGTCTACATTATTAACTGCAATGGTAAACGTTTCTACTTTTCTACCTAATGTCTCCGGTTTAACCGTAGTACGCAACGCTACTTTCGAATCGTCCCATTTTTCAGGAGTTCCCCAGTTGTTCGTATCGGTATAGAAAATCACATCCCATGAATCTGCTTTTGGCAACGTATAAAGGGCGTATTTTCCTTTTTTCAGTGTTTTTCCGTCGATCACAACATCATCATCGAAAGAAATAGTAGTATTGGCATTGGCACCGGTTCTCCATACTTTTCCGTAAGGAACCAATTCACCAAAAACGGCTCTTCCTTTAGAACTCGGACGGGAATAATCCAATTCTACTTGTGTTAAACCTACAACCTGTTCCAATTCTGCTTTTGGACTGGCCTGTGGCGTTTTTACCTGAGCTTGAATCGCTAGAGTAGCCATAAAAAAAGCTGCAGTAATAATAATTCTCTTCATAACTATTTTGTTTATTTGCGAACGAATTTACTAAAAAAACACACTTTAAATGTTAATTTTAATTTAAAAGAAAAAACCATCCGACCGGTATCGATCCGAATCGCAAACATTTGTAATTTTGTTTTAAATGAGGCTATATACCCTACATACCCGCCAAAAACTACCGGTTTCACTAGACGAAGCCTGGGCTTTTTTTTCGGATCCGTCGAATCTCAATACGATCACACCCGAAGACATGAAATTCCAAACCCTTTCGGGCGACGATCGAAAAATGTTTGCCGGCCAGATCATTCACTATAAAATCAGCCCGTTTCGCGGTATTCAGCTACAATGGGTAACGGAAATCACTCATGTGGAACCGAATGCTTTTTTTGTAGACGAACAACGATTCGGTCCTTATAAATTCTGGCATCACAAGCATTTTTTCAAAGAGATCGACGGTGGTATCGAAATGGAGGATCTTATTCATTATCAGGTTCCTTTTGGTTTTATCGGAAATCTGTTCCATCCGTTACTCGTCCGACCAAAACTAAAGGCTATATTCGACTACCGAAAAAACAAACTGGAACAATTATTCGGCCGTTATCCCGGCTAAACAACTGTCATTTTATATGCAAAATACGATCTCTATTTTCTGGTTTCGGAGAGACCTGCGGTTAAACGATAATACCGGACTGTTTCACGCCCTTAACAGTGAACTTCCGGTGTTACCCATTTTTATTTTCGACACCAGCATCCTTTCTCAGTTACCCACCAATGATGCCCGGGTTGGCTTTATCCACAACCTACTCGATCAGATGCAACAGCAACTCTCGAAATCGGGAAAATCACTGGCTGTTTTTTATGGTGATCCTGTTAGCATTTTTCAAAAACTGATCCACGAAAATAACATTGTTACCGTTTATACCAATCACGATTACGAACCATCGGCGCGCAAACGGGACACTGCTGTTTATAACCTTTTAAAAGAAAACAACATTGCTTTTAAAACGGCTAAAGATCAGGTTATTTTTGAAAAAAGTGAAGTCGTAAAAGACGACGGCACGCCCTATGTGGTCTATACGCCTTATTCTAAAAAGTGGAAAGAGCATTTTTATAAAACGACTGTTCACCATTATCCATCGGAAACCGTTCTGGGAAATATAGTGTCACACGACTATCCGTTTTTAAGTCTGCATGACATCGGATTTCAATCGTCCAAAATCACGGTTCCCACTTTTGACGTTTCGGAAAAGTTAGTCGAAAACTACGAAGACACGCGCAACTTTCCGGCTATTTCTGGTACTTCTTTATTGGGTCCACACCTACGCTTCGGATCGGTGAGCATCCGACAAATGGTGCGTCTCGCGGCCGGTTTTAAAAATCAGACCTTTTTAAACGAATTGATCTGGCGGGAGTTTTTTATGCAGATTTTGTGGCATTTCCCACATACGGTTCACCGCAGTTTTAAAGAAAAATACGACGCTATCCAGTGGAGTAATAACGAAGACTTATTTCGGAAATGGTGCGAAGGTCAAACCGGCTATCCGTTTGTCGACGCCGGAATGCGCGAACTGAATACCACCGGACATATGCACAACAGAGTCCGTATGATTGTGGCCAGCTTTCTGTGCAAACATCTTTTAATCGACTGGCGTTGGGGCGAAACCTATTTCGCTCAGAAATTACTCGACTACGAACAGTCCAGCAATGTTGGTAACTGGCAATGGGCCGCCGGATCGGGTGTGGATGCCGCACCGTATTTTCGAATCTTTAACCCAACCGAACAAATCAAAAAGTTCGACAAAGACCTTATCTATATTAAGAAATGGATACCGGAACTTGGAACCGAAACCTATCCGCTACCCATCGTCGATCATAAAACGGCACGTGAAAAATGCCTGACAACCTATAAAAAAGCCGTGGGATAATCCACGGCTCCTATACGATTAGCGCTGTTTTATTTGGGAAACGATCTGATAATTGATCTCATCAAAATGTCCGATTTCATGATCAGCTTCCGACAAATCCTGTAGTTTGGAATTGATACTGTTATACGCCAGACAAAATATACCCGCCGCTTTCGAAGCTTTGATACCATTAGTGCTATCTTCGATTACGATACAATGTTCGATTGGAGCCACCGACAAAGACGCTGCGTGTAGAAAAATAGCCGGATGCGGTTTGGATTTTGGAAAATCTTCGCCACTAACCGTATGGGTAAAATACGGATGCAATTCAAAGCGGTTAAACACTCTTTCGATCGTTCCTTTGGAAGCCGAAGAAGCCAGAATGAGTTGCATACCATTTCCATGAAGATCGACGATCAACTTTCGGACTCCATCAATCAGTTCCAAATCTTCTTTGGTATCGAAAGCATCGTTAAAAAGGAAACGTTTCCGTAGAATCAATTCTTCCACATCGTGTTGCAGCGCAAAACTTTCTTTTAATTTCTGAAACACATTTCGGGTAGAATTCCCGGTAAAAGAGGCATACATTTCTTCCGAAACATCGATTCCTAATTCTGAAAAGTGTTGGTAATAAGCATATTTATGAACGGGTTCTGTGTCGACAATCACGCCGTCCATATCAAAAATTACGGTCTTAACCATTGTGTGTTGTTATTTTTTACAAAAGTACGCTTTATTCCAGTATCCCTTTCCGGTTGTAAAAAAGATATTTCCGATTAAACTTTTTCGGTTATCTTTAGTCTAAATCATAAAAACAGTCAGTTTGCAGGACGAAGCTCTTTTTATCCGCCAGTTACTCGATCCGAAGACGCAAAACGAAGCGTTTCGCCGGTTATTGACCGAATACCAACGGCCATTGTACCGTCATATCCGGAATATAGTACTGGATCACGACGATACCGACGACGTACTGCAAAATACCTTTATCAAGATTTTTAACAACCTAAAACACTTTAAAGGAGAAAGCAAACTGTTTTCCTGGATGTATCGTATTGCAACCAACGAAGCGATCACCTTTATCAACCAACGCGCCCGGAAAGCGGGAATCAGCAACGAAGAATTGCAATCCAAAGCCGTAGGCAAACTGGAAGCCGATGTGAATTACGACGGTGACGAAATTCAGTTAAAACTGCAAAAAGCAGTCGCCACTTTACCGGAAAAACAACAGTTGGTTTTTAAGATGAAATATTTTGAAGAGCTGAAATACGAAGCCATATCGGAGATCCTCGGCACTTCGGTGGGTGCCTTAAAAGCCTCGTATCATCATGCGGTAAAAAAAATTGAAGAATATTTGAATTCCGTTTAAACCTTTCAATCGGAAATTTGTCAAATAAATAACAGGAATAGGAAATAACGCTATTAAAATTCACAAATAGTGTTAGCGAAGAACGAAAAATGAGAATAATGAAAAAGTTTAATTTAGAAAACGATCCGAAAATCACCTCCGGTTTTACCACTCCGGAGCCGTATTTCGACCAGCTGGAAGCCCGCATTATGGACCGACTGTCGCAACCGGAAACCAAAGTAATTCCGTTATGGCGTCGCAGCAGTGTATGGATGTCGAGCATCGCGGCCACACTTTTACTGGCCGGCGGATTGACGATCTATTACAACAGCCAATCCAATCCGGTGACTTCTTTAGACGATGCTACAGTGGAAACCTATTTGCAGGCGAATGTGAATTCGTATGATCTTATCCAGCATTTGGATGAAAACGACATTCAGGCGTTGGAAAAATCGATCGTTTTAAACAATGATGCGGTAGAAGCGTATCTGTCCGATCACAACAATTTAGACCTTTATTTAAATGAATAATGCCATGACTATAAAACGAATCCTACCCTTTCTATTGTTATTGCTGTCTGTTACGGTTTTCGGACAGGGTTTTAGAGAAAAAAGAGAGCAGATCAAACAGTTAAAAGTCGCTTTTATCACGACCGAATTAGGTTTGACGACGGAAGAAGCAACTAAATTCTGGCCGATTTACAATACTTTTGACGAAAGACAATTTGAATTACGCCATAAAAAAATGCGTGTTTTTCAAAGCAATATGGATGAAGGAGCCATCGATAAAATGAGTGAGAAAGAAGCCTTGGTATTTCTGAATCAGATGGAGAATACCGAAGAAGAACTTTTTAACCTGAAACTTAAATTTATTGCCGATCTGAAAACCGTGATCAGTCCGACAAAAATTTTAAAACTCAAAAAGGCGGAAGACGATTTTAACCGGAAACTTTTACGACAAATGAAAGACCGCGGAAGATAATAAAAAGGAGCTTTTTTATTAGGAAACCTGCTTAGGTGTTGCAAAACATCGGCAGGTTTTTGTTTTTATAGACACTCTAAACCTGACAGGTTTATTTACGTTGCACCGAGAGACCTGTTTAGTTCTAAACCTGACAGGTTTTTAGCGTT
>NZ_JASLCE010000025.1 GCF_030146175.1 Flavobacterium sp.
CCAATGCCTTACGATAGTAATGCAACCGGTTTGTGGAGCAATACCGCTACGTGGACAAATGGTACCACTCAGGATTTACCGTATTCACTATCAATCGTAGATGGTACGACATCCATTGACTGGAATATTGTACGAACGGCTCACGACGTAACATCCAGTGGTAATAAAACCATGTTAGGCTTCTTTGTAAACGCCAATACTGTTTTTGCAACCAACGATTCTAAAATCGAGGTAAGCCACTTTTTACGATTAAACGGTAAAATTGACCTGCAAGGCCGTTCCCAATTAGTACAAACCTTTAACTCCGATTTGGATCCAACCAGTTCGGGATCGATTGAACGCGATCAACAGGGACAATCCAATAAGTTTAATTACAACTACTGGTCGTCGCCGGTTGGAGCAATCAATGCGACAACCAACAACAACAATTATACGGTAAGCGGTATTTTACGAGACGGTACCAATCCTGCGGCTCCGGTAGCCATCAACTGGGTAAACGGTTATGACGGTTCGCCAACAACACCGATCAGCCTGGCGCGATACTGGATTTATAAATTCCAAAACCTTTCCGATTTGTATGCCAACTGGACACAAATATTCGAAACCGGTATATTGTCGCCTTCCAGCGGATTTACGTTAAAAGGAAGTGGCGCCGGAACGGCAACTCAGAATTATGTTTTTGTTGGAAAACCGAACAACGGACGTATTACCAATACCGTATCGCCAAACAACATCAATCTTAGCGGAAATCCATATGCTTCTGCTTTGGATGCCGAATTGTTTATTGCCGACAATGCAGCAGCAACTAACGGTTCCGTTTATTTCTGGGAACATTACCCAACCAATGCCACACATGTACTGCAACAATACCAGGGCGGTTATGCCACTCGTAATCTTGCCGGTGGAACCCCTCCTGTTTCGCCTCCGGGCATTAGCGGACAGGGATCCAGTTCTCGTGTTCCGGGGCGTTATATCCCGGTTGGACAAGGTTTCTTTATACATGCGAGTTTCCTGGGCGGAACAATTGTATTTGACAACAACCAAAGAGCTTTTGTAAAAGAAGATGCCGCCACGTCGAACGTAATGTTCCGTAACACCAATACCGCTGCAACGGCAATGCCGGCTTCGGATCATTTTAACAATAACGACAACGATCCGGTGGCGGTGACTTCAAACAGTAAAATACGTTTGGGCTTTACCTCACATACCGGTAACCATCGTCAGATCCTTTTGGCTTTTATGGGCAATCAGGCTTCAGATGGCTGGGATTACGGTTATGACGGTGTGGTAATCGACGACGATTTGCCACAGGATATGTTATTCCTGTTAGGAGACAAAAAACTGGTGATTCAGGGTGTGGGTCATTTTAATTCGAATTTGTTCTACCCGTTATACGTAAGAACAGACAACCCGGGTATTGTAAAATTCGAAATCGATGCTTTGGAAAATTTCAATCCGGATCAACCGATTTATATCTACGACAACACGACAGGACATTTTTACGACATTCATAATTCGCCATTGGAAATAGCTGTTCCGGCGGGTGAGAATCAAAAACGTTTCTCGCTTTGTTTCGAAATGAGAAAACTTTCGGTTACCGATAACGTACTTGAAAATGTTACTGTAGCCTACCTCCAGGGGACGAATCAGATTCGTATTAAAAACGACCTGAACGACACTGTAGTCGAACAAGTAAGCCTTTACAATGTTTTAGGACAACAAATCAGTTCGTGGCGTACCAACACTATGGAACAGACCGAAATTTTGTTGCCGGTACGCAATGTCAGCGTCGGAACGTACATTATAAAAGTCGACACCAATAAAGGTTCCATCAGTAGGAAAACCATCATTAAATAATAGAAAGGCCTCGCATTTGAGGCCTTTTTTTATCGCACTTTTAATTGTAAAAAAGTACCTTTGTACTCCATATCCCCTATTCGCATGAAAACCTATTTTATAATCCTCTTTTGCCTTTTTTCAATTACCCTGACACGGGCACAATTACAAGCCATTACCGATAAAACCGATTATCCGTTTTATATCAACCTGCCGGAACAGGAAGTGCTGGATCAAAAAGCACCGATTATTATTTTTCTACACGGCCGAAGTCTTTCGGGAACCAATCTTGAAAGAGTACGTCGTTATGGCGTATTAAAAGCGATCGAAAACGGTAAAAAAATTCCGGCTATCGTAGTAGCGCCACAACTGCATTCCGGGCCTTGGGATCCGGATAAAGTTTTAAACGTACTGGAATATGTTCAACAAAATTACAACACCGATCCGTCGCGCATATATGTCTGCGGAATGAGTCTTGGCGGATATGGAACCATGCATTTCGCCGGAAAATATGCCGATAAAATTACCGCGGCCGTGGCTATTTGTGGTGGTGGTAATGTAAACGACGCCTGTAAACTGGCTACGATTCCGCTATGGATTCAGCATGGAAACAAAGATTTTATTGTTCCGTTATCGGAATCCAAAAAAATTGTAAAAGCGATCAAAGCCTGTAAACCGGACGCCGATGTTACTTTTACGATTATTCCGGGTGGCAATCATAGTAATGTGGAAAATATATTCCGAAAAGATGCCGTTTATGACTGGATGTTAAAACAAGTTCGGAAATAACCTCAAATAAAAAAGGCTGTCATATGACAGCCTTTTTTATTTGAAATTTAGTTTGTCACACCTGACAGGTTTTTGAAACCTGTCAGGTGTTTTACATTACAGCATATTTTTTAACGCCTCAAGGCTTACTTTACTTTGTTCACCCGACGCCAGATCTTTTACCGCATATTCGTTATTCGCAATTTCTTCTGCGCCTACAATTACAGCATAGGGAATACCGCGTTTATCGGCATACTGAAACTGCTTTCCGATCTTCGCATTACTGGGATACAATTCTACTTTGATTCCCGCTTTACGCAATTGCCCGATTGCACGCATCGCATATAACGCTTCCGCATCTCCAAAATTCAGGAACAACGCACGTGAAGTTGCCGTTACCGTTTCCGGGAACAGGTTTAATTCTTCCAATACCAGATAGATCCGATCCAATCCGAAGGAAATTCCAACACCACTCATATTTTTCAATCCAAAAATACCGGTAAGATCATCATAACGACCACCGCCACCAATAGATCCCATACTTACGGTTTTAGGCGCCGATACTTCAAAAATAGCACCGGTATAATAATTTAATCCACGGGCCAGCGTTACATCCAGATCCAAAGCGGATTTATCCAAACCTAAAGCCGTTACATTTTCGCAGATAAATCGCAATTCTTCCACTCCTTTTAATCCTTCTTCGGAAGTCGCTAACAAATCGGATAATTTTTCGATCTTTTCGGAAATCGATCCGGTAAAATGGAACAACGGCTGAACTTTTGCGATGGCTTCCTCAGAAATCCCTTTTTCGAACATTTCCTTTTTCACGCCATCTTCGCCAATTTTATCCAGCTTATCCAACGCAACGGTAAAGTCGATTAATTTATCTTTCGCTCCAATCACTTCAGCGATACCCGACAATATCTTACGGTTATTGATTTTAATCGTTACGCCATCCAATCCCAAAGCCGAGAAAACACTGTCGTACAATTGTACCAATTCCACTTCCTGCCATAGCGAAGTCGATCCCACCACATCGGCATCACATTGGTAAAACTCTCTGAAACGACCTTTCTGAGGTTTATCCGCACGCCAAACCGGTTGAATCTGATAACGCTTAAACGGGAATTCAATTTCATTCTGATGTTGTACCACATAACGTGCAAACGGAACGGTCAAATCATAACGCAGGGCTTTTTCCGAAATCTGAGCCGTTAGTTTTAAACTGTCTTTCGTTTCCAGAAAAGCATCGTTGGCTTTAGCAAGAAAATCTCCGGAATTAAGAATTTTAAAAATCAGACGGTCGCCTTCTTCGCCGTATTTCCCCATAAGGGTTTCAGAATTTTCAAAAGACGGCGTTTCGATCGGTTGGAATCCAAATCGTTCAAAATTGGATTTGATCGTGCTGAATATATAATTTCGTTTTGCCACCTCTAACGGTGAAAAATCCCGGGTTCCTTTCGGTATACTTGGTTTCTGTGCCATTTTAGAATTGAAATTTGAATTGTAAAACATCGGAAAAACAGCAAATGCTTTCCGGTTTCCGTGTTTTGCAAATATCTTACTTTTTCAAATGATCTCCGTTCCCTTTTTAAAAAAAAGCGACACTTTTCGGGTTGTTTTATCGCTCATTAAAGATCCGGATAGTATTCTTACACTTTTTAACGGATGGTGTGTAACAAAATCTGTATTTTAGTGACAAATTAGCATGATGTTCGGACTATTCAGAGAAAATACAAAAATCGCCTTAGGTGCCATCAAAAGTCAGTTGTTGCGTACCATCCTTACGGTAATGATTATCGCAATCGGAATTACTGCACTGGTAGGAATCCTAACCGTGGTTTCCGCCCTTGAAAATACAATTGCAAAAGATTTCGCTTCGATGGGTGCGAATACCTTTTCCATTAGTCAGTACGATTTGTCTTCGCAGATCAACAACAACGATCCGAATCAGAAAATCAACCCGATTATCAGTTATCCGCAAGCCCGTGCTTTTCAGGAAAAATACAATTATCCGTTATCGACCACTTCGCTTTCGTTTACCGCAACCAGTAAAGCCGAAGTAAAATACGAATCTCAAAAAACCGATCCGGAAATCACCGTTGTGGGTGTCGATGAAAACTTCCTGCCGAACAAAGGACTGGAAACGACAAAAGGACGGAATTTCACCGGTTTTGATATCAAAAACAACAACTTTGTCTGCATTTTGGGTTCCGATTTTGAAAAAGGACTTTTTAAAGACACCAATGCAATCGACAAAACGATTTCCATTCGCGGTGCCCGTTTTAAAGTGATTGGCGTATTAAAAGAAAAAGGATCCACTTTTGGAAACAGTCAGGATTTAAGGGTACTAATCCCGAATCAGATTGCCCGTTCGCTCTTTTCCACACCAAATATCAATTACGACTTAAGTGTTATGATCGGTCAGAAAGAAATGATTGATCAGGCAGTTGACGATGCGATTATTACCATGCGTAAAATCCGCAAACAAAACCCGGTGGAAGAAAGCAACTTTGGAATCGAACGCAGTGATGATCTGATCAATACTTTATTATCGAATACGCAATTTTTAGGTTATATCGCATGGGGTGTTGGAGTGATTACCATTTTTGGTTCGTCTATCGCTTTGATGAACATCATGTTGGTATCGGTTACGGAAAGAACCCGCGAAATCGGCGTTCGTAAATCACTCGGTGCCAAAAAAAGCACGATTGCATGGCAATTTTTTACCGAAACGCTTGTCATCGGTCAATTGGGTGGACTGGTTGGTATCCTACTCGGAATTTCCGTAGGTTTTCTGATATCGGTTGCCATCAAGTTTAGCTTTGTCGTCCCATGGATGGCTATTTTTGCCGCTTTTGCCACAACCTTTATTGTCGCAATCGTTTCCGGATTGTATCCGGCGATCAAAGCGTCGCAACTGGATCCGGTAGAAGCTTTGCGCTACGAATAAGAACCCCAAACGGCTTTGGTCATCCGATCGTTTTCGTAAATATCTTTGCGGAGTTCAATTTGGGCAAACGTATGGGTTTCCAGTAAATTTTGCATTTCCGGTCCGAGATATTGGTTGATTTCAAAAAACAAGAATCCGTTGCGATTCAGGTTTTTTGTCGCCAGTTCGGTTATTTTACGGTAAAACAATAACGGATCGTGATCCTCCACAAACAAAGCGAGATGTGGTTCAAATTCCAGTACGTTTTTCGAAATTTCCTGTTTTTCCAGATTGCGTACATACGGCGGATTCGACACAATAATATCGAACATTTCCGGCAGAATCGTTGTTTCCAGAATATCTTTATGCCAGAAGGTCACCGGTGCGTCCAACTGTCGGGCGTTTCTTCGGGCAACTTCCAGTGCTTTTTCCGACACATCGATTGCATATACTTCGGCTTCCGGCAGATTTTTGGCCAGTGAAACCGCAATACAACCGCTTCCGGTTCCGATATCCAATATCCTTATTTTCCGATCCCTGGGTAATCCGGATACCGAATTCAGAATCCACTCGACCAGCTCTTCCGTTTCCGGCCGTGGAATCAGGACATTTTCGTTGACATAAAACGACAGTCCGAAAAATTCGGTTTCTTCAAAAATATACTGAATCGGTTTTTGTTCTTTTAACTGATGCAATACGGTTTCCCATTGCAACAATTGCATTCCATCCAGTTCGAAACCGGGTTGCAAAGCCAGATCGAGGCGTTTCATCTGGTGAAAGGCTTCCAGCGTGATATAAAAAAAACTATCGATTTCCTGTTCGTCGTAAATCGATACTAATTCGGTTTTAAAATAATCGCGGTATTCTTTTAACAGCATCTTATAAATCTTTGATCATCCAAATTGGACATGAACTGTGTCCCGTATTTCCCAACGGCGCGTCCAAATAATAAAATCCGGTTCTTTCGTATAATTTTCGGGCGGCTTCCATATTGGGCAGCGTTTCCAGATAGCATTGCGCAAATCCGAGCGCTTTTGCCTGTTCGAGGCATTTTTCCATCATCGCGGCGCCCAATCCCAATCCTCTGGATTCCGGAAGGAAATACATTTTTTGCAATTCGCAGATCGCTGCCGATCCATTTGCCAAAGGCGCAATTCCGGCCGTTCCGATAATTTTTCCGTTTACCAAAGCTACAAAATAAACCGAACGCGGTACCGCATAGGTTTCAAACATACAATCCAAAGCGCTATCGGCATAGGCTGTACCCACTTTTGGGACATCATGCTCCACTAAAACATTCCGGATTAGTGCTGCCACCGTAGCATTATCACTTTTTTTTATGGCTCGTATTTCGATTGTATTCATTTTTTGAGTAACTTATTTTTTGCAGATTAGTCTACAGGAATTACATTTGCCTGTTGCAAATCGTAGCGAATGTAAGCAGCTTGGCTGACAGTTCATAAATATTTACAAAAAAATTATAACATCAACAGGACATTTTCTTGAAAACGCACGAACACTATATCAACCGATGTATCGAATTGGCCCGAAACGGACTGGGGACGACCTATCCGAATCCGCTGGTAGGCAGTGTCATTGTGCACAACGGTACAATTATCGGAGAAGGCTGGCATCAAAAAGCCGGTGAAGCCCATGCGGAAGTCAACGCCGTAAATTCGGTGCAGGACAAATCGCTATTATCGGAAGCCACTATTTACGTAAGCCTGGAACCGTGTAGCCATTTTGGAAAAACACCACCATGCTGCGATTTGATCATTCATAATAAGATCCCAAATGTTGTAGTGGGTACGGTCGATCCGTTTGCCAAAGTCGCCGGAAACGGTATCCGAAAACTGGTGGAAGCCGGAAAAAATGTTACGGTGGGTATATTGGAAGACGATTGCAACGAACTGAACAAACGCTTTTTTACGTTCCATCAGGAAAAACGACCGTATATTATTCTGAAATGGGCCGAAAGTCAGGACGGCTATATTGCACCTTTGCATAAAGACGAACAAAAACCGGTTTGGATTTCGAATACCTATTCCCGTCAGTTGGTACACAAATGGCGTGGCGAGGAACAGGCCATTCTGGTTGGGACGCAAACGGTTATAGACGACAATCCGAACTTAAATACAAGGGATTGGTCCGGTAACGATCCGATCCGCATCGTACTAGACAGAACAGGACGGATCCCAGACAATGCTGCCGTAAAAGACGGGTCTGTAAAGACCATCATCTTTACTGAGGCTGAAAATATGCAAAATACCGCTTCCCTTTTTTTTGAAAATTGTATCTTTGATACTAAACTTCCCCATACGATCATGGCTACTCTTTACCGGCACGATATTCAGTCGTTGCTGATAGAAGGCGGCCGACAAACATTACAGTTGTTTATTGATGCCGGATTATGGGATGAAGCACGTGTTTTTAAAGGCGCTATAATGCTAAACGAAGGTGTAAAAGCACCGGTTATAAAAGGTACGGTGAGTAACCGACAGCAAATTATGAACGACGAACTTCTAATTTTCAGACACCATGATTGATACTATTATATTCGACTTTGGTAATGTTTTTATCAACCTGGCCGAAGAAGCCCCTTTCGAACATATGCGAAAAGCCGGGCTGGTTTGCTGGAACGAAGATCTGGACAACCTAAACAAACGCTATGAAAAAGGAAAAATAAAAGAATCCGATTTTTTTGGCGGGTTACAAAAATACATCCCCAACAAAAGCCTGATCGAGATCCGCGATGCCTGGAATGCCATTTTGCTGGATTTCCCTTTATACCGACTGGAGTTTTTACAGAAATTATCGTCCAAATACCGGTTATTTCTATTGAGCAATACCGACGCCACCCATATTGAAAAGTTTGAAAACAAGGTCGGAGAAACATTTAGCCGCGAGTTTTATCAATGCTTCGAAAAAGTCTATTTTTCATTCGAAATCGGCCTTAGAAAGCCCGATCCCGAGATCTTCAACTATATCATCAACAAACATGAATTATCCCCTAAAAGGACCCTTTTTGTAGACGACAACAAGCACAACACCGATGTGGCCGCCAATTTAGGTCTTAACATCTGGAACTTACAGGTAGGCAAAGAAGATGTCGTTGATTTGCTGGATAAAAACTGGTAATTTTTAGCATTGGAAAAAGATACATACAAAACCCTGGCCACTCCTTCGGAAGCGGTTCTCTACAAAGAAAAAAACAGTAAATTTTTTGGTTATGCCTTTCCGATCACTTCGGAAGACGACGTCAAACTCTTATTGGAGGATCTCAAAAAGCAGCATCATTCGGCGCGCCATTGGTGTTATGCCTTTCAAACCGGTACCAATAAGATCTATTTTCGCGCCAACGACGACGGCGAACCCAACAACTCGGCCGGAATGCCTATCTACGGACAAATACAGTCCTTTGATGTAACCAATGTACTGGTTGTTGTCGTTCGTTATTTTGGTGGCGTTAAACTTGGTGTTGGCGGATTGATCTCTGCTTATAAAACAGCCGCGCAAATGGCACTGGAAGTTTCAGACATTATCGAACAAACGATAGACATTCATTACCTAATCCGTTTTGATTATAAAAACATGAACAAAGTCATGCGGGTCATTAAAGAAAAAAACCTGGACATTATTGATCAACAAATGGAGATGAGTTGTCAGATTGAGATTGCTACGCGAAAAAAAAATGCCGAAATGATTTTCGACATTTTTTCGAATCTTTATGAGGTTGAAATTCTCGAAAAAGAATAAGTTTTTTAATTTTCAACAAAGGCGGTTAACTTTTCCGTAACATACGCCGGAGGCAGGGTTGGCCTTCCCGTTTTCATATCCACAAACACCAAAACGGAGTTCCCGGTTGTTAATAACTCCCCTCCTTCATTGTAGATTTCGTAGTCAAATTCGATCTTCACAGAGGTCTGACTTTTAAAGATTGTTTTCACCGTTAGCAGATCGTCATAACGGGCCGGTTTTCGGTAATTCATACTTAGCGAAACCACCGGAAGCATGATCCCGTTTTCTTCCATCCATTTATAAGAAAGTCCCAGATTTCTAAGCCATTCCACGCGTCCCATCTCAAAATACTGCGCATAATTCCCGTGATAAACGACTCCCATTTGGTCCGTTTCGGCATAACGGACACGAACCTGAAATTGATATTCTTTCATATTAATTTTTTGTTAATTTATTTTAAAAAGATTTTTAAATGTACTTACAATTTTTTTTTCATAAAATCAATATGACTTATATTTTTTTTTTGGAAAAATTGTCCACATATTTGTCTCTCCAATTTCAGCGAAAGTGTCTTACTTTTGCTTTTTGCATTCAACATAAAAAAAACGTTAATTATGCCCGAATATATGAATAAAACTGCGCAATCGGTATGGGATAACTGTCTATCGTTCATAAAAGACAATATCCAGGACCAAGCATATAAAACATGGTTTGAGCCAATCAAAGCTGTTGAGCTTACTGATAACGCATTATATATTCAGGTACCTAGTAAATTTTTCTATGAATGGTTGGAGGAGCATTACGTAAAATTACTGAAAGTTGCCCTGACAAAAGAACTTGGTGCGAGCGCAAAGTTACTTTATAAAATCAAAATGGAAAACACTTATGGCAACAAACAACCGTTTACGGAACAATTGCCAAGTGTTAGTCGTCCGCAGGTAAAACCACAGGAAGTTGACGTACCGATTCAGAATAAAAACCCGGAGCTTAAAAATCCGTTTATTATCCCGGGAATCCGAAATGTAAAAATCGAATCCCAGTTAAACTCCAATTACAGCTTTGATAATTTCTTGGAAGGAGAATCCAACCGTTTGGCACGTTCTGCCGGAATGGCGGTTGCCAACAAACCCGGAGGAACCTCTTTTAATCCACTATTGCTTTTTGGTGGTGTTGGATTAGGAAAAACACACCTTGCTCATGCTATTGGTGTTGAAATCAAAGAAAAACATCCGGAAAAAACCGTGTTATACATTTCAGCAGAAGTATTTACACAACAATATATTGATTCCGTTAAAAAGAACACCCGTAACGACTTTATCCATTTTTACCAATTAATTGACGTATTGATCATTGATGACGTACAATTCTTATCCGGTAAAGCAGGAACACAAGACGTATTTTTCCATATTTTCAACTATTTACACCAAAATGGTAAACAGGTAATCCTGACTTCCGACAAAGCACCGGTAGATATGCAGGATATCGAACAGCGTTTGCTTTCGCGTTTTAAATGGGGACTTTCGGCCGAAATCCAACAACCGGATTACGACACCCGAACCGCCATCCTAAAAAACATCCTGTACCGTGACGGAGTTGAAATGCCGGACGAAATCGTAGAATATGTAGCCAAAAACATCAAAACCAACGTACGGGAACTCGAAGGTGCTATTATTTCATTAATCGCACAATCGTCATTTAACAAACGGGAAGTAACGACCGAACTGGCCAAACAGGTTGTGGAAAAATTCGTAAAAAATGTAAAACGCGAAGTTTCCATCGATTATATTCAAAAAGTTGTATCCGACTATTTCCAGTTGGATATCGAAACATTACAATCCAAGACCAGAAAACGTGACGTCGTTCAGGCACGACAGCTGGCTATGTTTTTTGCTAAAAAATTCACCAAGGCTTCTTTAGCCAATATCGGATCACAAATTGGCGACAGAGACCACGCGACCGTATTACACGCTTGCAAAACGGTTGACAATCTGGTTGCTACCGACAAACAATTTAAAAAATACGTAGACGATATACACAAAAAGTTATCCCTATAACCCATGCCTACAAAAATCCTAATGGTTTGCCTGGGGAACATTTGCCGATCCCCTTTAGCTGAGGGAATCTTAAAAAAAAGACTCCCAGCAGATGCTTTTGAGGTCGATTCTGCCGGAACCGGAGGATGGCATGCCGGTGAACATCCGGACAAACGTTCGATTCTTACAGCTAAAAACCACGGAATTGATATTTCCAATCAACGAGCCAGACAATTCAAACTGGTCGATTTCCAGGATTTTGACTATATTTTCGCCATGGATAATAACAATTATAAGGACATTATCCGACTGGCACCGGACGAAGCTTCCAAAAATAAAGTCCGACTTATCTTAAACGAATTATATCCCGGCGAGAATATTTCGGTTCCCGATCCTTATTATGGCGGACAAACCGGTTTTGAACAGGTTTTTAACCTACTTGACAAAGCCTGCGATATTCTTGCATACAAATTAAAAACACATCATCTATGAAAGCGGCTACTTCTTATGGCAAACTGTATCTCATCCCTACGACTCTGGGCGAAATGAACCCGGAAGATGTTTTGCCGCAAACCATAAAAAGAAGTATCGATTTTATAGATCATTACATCGTTGAAAACGAAAAGACAGCCCGTCGTTTTATTAAAAGCGTTTATCCCGAAAAAAAACAGCCGGAATTAAAAATTTCCGTACTGAACAAGCATACCGAAATCTCGGAACACCATGCTTTTATCCAGCCACTTTTAGAAGGTCAGCATATCGGATTGATGAGTGAAGCCGGTTGTCCCGGTGTAGCCGATCCCGGCGCTGCAATTGTAAAACTGGCGCATGAAAAAGGGATTCAGGTGGTACCACTTGTTGGCCCTTCTTCCATTTTACTAGCCATTATGGCTTCCGGAATGAATGGACAGAGTTTTGCCTTTAACGGCTACCTCCCTATTGATAAATCGGAGAAAAAACAGGCGTTGAAGAATTTCGAAAAGCTGTCATCCGACAAAAACCAGTCACAGCTTTTTATCGAAACACCGTATCGAAACAACAAACTTTTTGAAGATTTACTGCAGACTTTACAACCCGGTACACACCTGTGCATCGCCTGCGACATTACGTTACCAACCGAATTTATCAAAACCCGAACGGTTAACGAATGGAAAAAAAATAAGGCCGATTTACACAATCGACCTTGTATTTTTATTATTCATAAAATGAATTAATTCATTTTAACCTTTGCATTGGGATTTGCCACAATGTTTGAGGTATCATACCCTCCGAATTTTCTAAGGTAACTTTTTAACGAAGTTCCGAAACCATCGGTAAACCCGTTATTACCATTGCTTTTAAGAAAGCTTTTCACCGAACCTGCGCCACCTAAGTGTGCCGCAGCAAGGATACCCGATTCGGTTATTTTCACACCTTTAATCACTTTTCCTTCATAACGGTCGATTTCCTTACGGAGCTCCCATTTATTTCGCGCTAAAAGTGCTTTAAAGGCTTTTTCCTGCATTCTTGGGTTTTTTAGAAACCCAGCAACATCATAAATACCAACCGTTCTTAAAGTGCTCTTTCCGAACTGGTATTTTCCCATATAACCAAACGGATTCACCAGGTTATATAATCCGAGCGATTCTTTAATAGCGATCGCCTGCTTAAAACCTACGTATGATTTACCGGTAAATGGGAAATTAAAAAATACTTTGCTGGTTTCTTCTTCGGTGGGAACTAAATACGTGATTACTTCATCATCCTCAATATGGAATCCTTCTAACTTTTCTACTTCGAAGACTTTAAATCCCGAACTGATTAAGGTGATTAGGAGTATCAATCCTAAAAAGTACGTCCATTTTTTTATCATAAATTTTGATTTCTCAAGCCCTGTCACCATCTTGAAATTTCCGTTTGCAAATATAAGATAATTTTTATAAACCTGAAAATCAAGCTGTTAAAGTTATCTAAAAATAAACTTAACAACAACCTAACGCTTGCTTAACGCCCTGAAACCGCTGGCTCCCAATGGATGAACCCTGATTTTGCCGCATTCCAAAAAGTCAAAAAAAAGAGCTAAAAATGGTTTTTGCAATGCAACTACGGCAGGAATAAAGATTTGGACTAAATAAATATAATACTGCTAACCCCCAAAAAAACAAGGCCTTCCGAACAAATCAGAAGGCCTTAATTTTTTTTGCTTTAGCTTTTTTACTTATCGGTTGATACCCTGCTTGGCCAACCACTCCACATATTTCTTTTTATTAACACCATGTTGCGCTAAAGTCGACGCAAATTCGTGATATCCGAACTTCTCCACGCTCGCACAGAAATAGATATAATCGTGCTTTTCGGCATTTAAAACCGCATCGATCGCATTAATATCCGGCATGGCAATTGGTCCCGGAGGTAAACCGGTATGGATATACGTATTATAAGGAGAATTGATTTTAAGATCTTCATACAACACTCTTTTGATCACACGATCAAAATCATTGGATTCTTTTTTTACCGCAAAAATAACCGTCGGATCCGCTTGTAATGGCATATCCACTTTTAAACGGTTCAGGTATACTCCGGCTACGCGTGGTCGTTCATCAATTTTAGCCGTTTCTTTATGCACAATCGCAGCCAAAGTCGACACCTCGATTGGTGTTAACCCTAAGGCCTTGGCTTTTTGCAAACGCTCCTCATTCCAGAATTTGCGATATTCTTTGATCATCTTATCACGTACCTTCGTAGCGGTTGTATTCCAATAAAACTCATAGGTATTTGGAATGAACATACTCAGTATGTTTTCTTTATTAAAACCGTTTTCGGCCATAAAAGTCGAATCGGTAAAAGTATTGGTCAATGTAAGACTATCCGGTTCGATCTGACTCGATAAACGCTGTACCAGTTTTCCCAGTGATTCCTGGTTGTTAAAGGCCATTTTTACCGGTACGTTTTTACGAAGAGAACGCACGATATCAAAACTACTCATTCCTTTTGTCAATAGGAATTTTCCGGAAACCACATTTTGCTCATAGCCTCTTTTCGACGCCACAAAGTCAAAATGTTCCATATTTTCAATATAAGGTTCCAATATTTTTTGCACCTGCGGATAAGTCGCATCGGTCGGAACATAGACAAATGTTTCGTTTTCGGAAAATTTTGTATTAGCCGAAAATACTTTGTTATACAGTACATAACCGTAAATCAAAGCAACGAATAGCAATACTACCGAAAAAATGCTGATGATTTTTTTTACTTTCAAAATAAAATACGATTTAAGATTGATGAATTAACTGATACATGCCTTCATCGGTAAACTGATGCCCTGTGCGCATCCAATCCTTTTTTACCCCGATGCATTGGAAGCCAAAAGTAGTAAAAAGCTTGATACTCGCTACATTTTCCTGACTAATATTTGCATACAACTGATGCAACTGTAACTGACTGAATGCGTAGTCGATAAGCAATTGTAACGCTTCTTTTCCGATTCCGCGGTTTCGGTCATCACTACTTTTTATAACAATCCCAACACCAGCTCTTTGGTTCTTCGGATCAAAATCAAAAAGGTCGATTAGTCCAATGGCATCAAAAGTTCCTTTCCGACAGATCGCCAGTCGCAGTTGTTTGGCCTCATAAATGTCCTGTTGTGCATTTTCCAGATACTGTCGGATCAGGAAACGACTATAGGGCGTCTGGGTATTACTCACCTCCCAGATGCTTTCATCGTTTTCGATCGCATATACAAATTCCAGATCCTCCGGTTCGAGTGCCCGCAGGTAAATGGTAGTGCCGGTTAGGGTTATCACGTTTTATAGACTTATTTCACCGTTAAAAACAAATGTAGCCGGACCTTTCAGGAAAACATCGGTATAAAATCCGTTTTTTTCGCGGAAACTCACTTCCAATTGTCCGCCTTCCACATCGAGCGTGATCACGGAACTATCGGTTTTTCCTGTAGCTTTCATGGCGATGGCTACTGCTGTTACTCCGGTTCCGCAGGATAAGGTTTCGTCTTCCACACCTCTTTCATAGGTTCGCACCGCAAAACGATCGTTCCCGAGTTGCGAAACAAAGTTTACATTACTACCGGGTTTTCCATACAACTCACTGTATCGGATACGCGCACCTTCATTTTTTACATCAAATATCTTCAGGTCATCTACCAGTTCCACATGATGCGGCGAGCCCGTGTTTAGAAATACGTGATTCGAATGTTCTTCGACCGTATCCACGTCTTTCATTTGCAGTGCTACAATTCCTTTTTCATCAATCGTGGCATGATGCAAACCATCGGTCGCAATAAAAGTCGCCTGATTGTCAATAACACCCAACTGACGGGCAAAAGCAACCAAACAACGGCCACCATTTCCACACATCGAACTTTCGTTTCCATCGGAATTATAATACACCATACGAAAATCGGTCGATTCGTCATTTTCCAACAGTATTAAACCATCGGCACCAATGCCAAATCGTCTGTCACACAAGGTATTAATTAGATTGGTATCATTTTTGGGGAATGTTAATTGCCGGTTATCGATCATCACAAAATCATTTCCGGTTCCCTGATATTTATAAAATTGTATTTTCATTTGTCCTGACAAGTGAGGCTTTTTTAAGGCGCATTCTGTATTGTTAAAAACGCCTGTTCCTTATTATTATTACGAAGTTACGGATAAACAAAAATACAAATATTAATGACACGTTAAAGATTGTTAAACGGGAGTTAAACCCTTTTTTTGAGTTGTTGAAGTTTATAATTTTACTGTTAAATAATTAAATATGCCAGCGAATATGAAACGATTATCAAGTTTATTCTTAGTCTCCCTGTTAAGTGGAGCTACAACCTTAGGAGCTTACAAACTCTTT
This sequence comes from Flavobacterium sp., assembly GCF_030146175.1. Classification (GTDB taxonomy): domain Bacteria; phylum Bacteroidota; class Bacteroidia; order Flavobacteriales; family Flavobacteriaceae; genus Flavobacterium. Next base: position 16,153 of record NZ_JASLCE010000025.1, read on the forward strand.
TTTGACCCATCTGCTCCTGCTGATTCCCAACTTTCTATCGCGCCCAACTATACCCGAAATGTTAGCCTTGGCGCTGCCGAAAATTTAGATTTTACCGCAGCTGCCGAAAGTGCCGTACATTCGGTTGTACACGTGAAAAATGTTTCTGTATCTAAAATCCCGACGAATCCTTTAATGGAGTTTTTCTACGGTTACCGCGGTGACCAGCAACAGACTCAAATCGGAACCGGTTCGGGTGTTATCATTACTCAGGACGGTTATATCGTAACCAACAATCACGTAATCCAGAATGCAACCGATCTGGAAGTAACCTTAAACAACAATAAGACCTATAAAGCCCGACTGGTTGGAACCGACAGCAAGATGGACATTGCCTTGTTAAAAGTAGATGCCGATGAAAAACTACCGTATGCTACTTTCGGAAACTCCGATAATATTAAGGTAGGCGAATGGGTTTTGGCCGTAGGTAATCCGTATAACCTGACATCGACTGTTACCGCCGGTATCGTGTCGGCAAAAGCCCGTAATTTGGCTAACAATGGCATTCAATCTTTTATTCAAACCGATGCTGCCGTTAATCCGGGTAACAGTGGTGGCGCCCTGGTGAACACCCGTGGCGAACTAATCGGAATCAACACCATGATTTCATCCGTAACCGGATCTTATGTCGGTTATTCCTTTGCCGTTCCGTCTAACATCACCCGAAAAATTGTTGAGGACTTAATGGAATATGGCAATGTACAACGCGGCGTATTGGGCGTAGAAGGTGCCGAACTCAACAGCACAGCGTCTAAAGAATTTGGTGTAAAACTAACCCAAGGTTTTTATGTAACCGCTGTTTCTAAAAAATCGGGAGCCGAAAAAGCCGGATTGCGAAAAGGCGATATTATCGTACAACTCGACAATCAACCGATTAATTCGTATGCCGATATGTCATCCTATGTGAACACCAAACGTCCGAATGATGTGGTGATTGCCGGAATTATCCGCGAAGGTAGTCGTAAAGATGTCAAAATCGAACTAACCAAACGCGAGTTACTAAACTATGACTTTAACGGTCTGGAACTGGAAGACATTGGTCCGGCGGAGAAAAAAATGTTTAACATTAATTATGGTGTCAAAATAAAAGACATCACCAGTGGCAACCTGCTAAAATACGCAAACGACCTGAAAGGAAGCATCATCCTGAATGTAGACGGTGCAAAGGCCACCGACATCGAAACGGTGTCGCAGGCACTATCCCGAAAAGGCGAAGGACAATCGGTTCGAATGGAACTGATTACCCGAAAAGGAGCCTTAGTACAGGTGATCACCCAATAAAAATCCTCCCAAAATAAACCCTGCTTTTTAGCAGGGTTTTTAATTTTAAAAAAGTTGCATTTTGCAAAAATAAATTCAGTAAAAATCAATACTTTTGCACCAATTTTATTTAACAACACAATCCTAACTTTTTAACTATAATGAACAACAACAGTGCTGTTTACGAGAAAGAGTTGGCTTTTCAGGCAGACAGAAGAAGAGCCGGCGTTGAATTTATCAAAATCATTAGCGACCTATGGTATGACAAGTCTATCGAATTGGTTCTTTTCAGAAACCAATTGATCGACCGAAATGTAAGCGACATCATCAACTTACATGAATATGCCGGTGAATTTGTTCAAAAACCAATCAACATTTTTGATTCTGTTGAGATCGCCAGAGCTATTGAAGCTTTGGACTTACCTCCTTCCCGAATTGACATCGGTAAATTAACATACGAATACCATTTAGAAGACGACAAATATAACGACGCTACCGCTTTTGTGGTAGACAAACTGAAAAACGCAAAAGAAACCAAAGATATCCAACCAAAAGATGTGGTATTATATGGTTTCGGACGTATCGGACGTTTATTGGCTCGTGAATTAATGTCGAAAATCGGAAAAGGACAACAATTGCGTTTACGTGCAATTGTTACCCGTGATAAAAACGATGCTGTTTTATTAGAAAAACGTGCTTCTTTATTACGTTACGATTCGGTTCACGGTGATTTCGAAGGTTCGGTTACCGCAGATCCTGAAAACAATGCATTGATCATCAATGGAACAACCGTACATATTATTACGGCTAATGCTCCGGAAGAAATCGACTATACACAATACGGCATCAACGACGCGTTGATCATTGATAATACCGGTGCTTTTACAACCGAAGAAGCCCTAAGCCGTCACCTTACTTCAAAAGGAGCCGACAAAGTATTACTTACTGCTCCAGGTAAAGGTGTTCCAAACATCGTATATGGTGTTAACCACGCAGATTACAACCCGGATGAAGTAAAAATCTATTCGGCTGCTTCGTGTACTACAAATGCAATCACGCCAATTTTAAAAGCTGTTGAAGACACTTTAGGAGTCGTAAAAGGACATTTGGAAACAATCCACGCGTATACCAACGACCAAAATCTGGTTGACAACATGCACAAAAAATACCGTCGTGGAAGAGCAGCTGCTTTAAACATGGTAATCACCGAAACAGGTGCCGGAAGTGCCGTTGCAAAAGCACTACCTGCATTGGCCGGTAAATTGACTTCAAACGCAATCCGTGTACCGGTTCCAAACGGTTCATTAGTAGTATTGAATCTTGAAGTAGGAAAAGAAACTTCGAAAGATGGCGTTAACGACATCATGAAACAATATGCTTTAGAAGGTGAATTGGTTGAGCAAATCAAATATTCACTAAACAATGAGTTGGTATCTTCCGATATCGTAGGAACTTCAGCTCCGTCAATTTTCGACAGTAATGCGACAATCGTTTCTGCTGATGGTAAAAACGTAGTATTATATGTTTGGTACGACAACGAATACGGATACAGCCACCAGGTAATTCGTCTGGCAAAATATATCGCCAAAGTAAGACGTTATATGTACTATTAATCGTTTGCTTTGCAACATGAGTATAACGCCCCGATTAATCGGGGCGTTTTTTTATACTTACCACCTACACCTGACAGGTTTTAAAAACCTGTCAGGTGTGACTTACGTAAATCGCATAAAAAAGGGCCGTCTTTTCAGACAGCCCTTTTACTATAGTTATGATTTGATTATGCTTTACCAGCAGCGATCAAATTCAAAGCAGAACCTGCTACAAACCAGCCAATCTGACCTTCGTTGTATGTATGGTTTGCCATGATGATATCTTTTGAACCATCGGCGTGAACAAACTCTAACGTTAATTGTTTACCTGGTGCAAATTCTTTTAAATCTACGAAGTTGATAGTATCATTCTCCTGGATTTTATCGTAATCTGCCTCATTAGCAAACGTTAATGCCAACATACCTTGTTTTTTAAGGTTGGTTTCGTGGATACGGGCAAATGATTTTACCAATACCGCTTTCACTCCTAAGTGACGAGGCTCCATCGCAGCATGCTCACGTGAAGATCCTTCACCGTAGTTATGGTCACCCACAACGATTGAAGGTACTCCAGCCGCTTTATAAGCACGTTGTACAGCCGGTACTTCTCCGTACTCTCCTGTCAATTGGTTTTTTACATTGTTTGTTTTTTGGTTGAATGCATTCACCGCACCAATCAACATATTGTTGGAAATATTATCCAAGTGACCACGGAAACGTAACCAAGGACCCGCCATTGAAATGTGATCCGTTGTACATTTTCCGAAAGCTTTGATTAACAATTTAGCTCCGGTAATATTCTCACCGTTCCAAGGTTGGAAAGGCGCTAATAATTGTAAACGCTCTGACGTTGGTGCAACTTCCACCTGAACTCCAGATCCGTCTTCTGCCGGTGCCTGATATCCAGGATCTTCAGCATCAAAACCTTTTTTCGGTAATTCGTCACCTGTTGGTTCGTCTAGCATTACTTCTACTCCGTCTTCGTTGATTAACTTATCCGTTAACGGGTTAAATCCTAAGTCACCTGCAATAGCCAAAGCCGTTACCAATTCCGGTGATCCTACGAACGCTAATGTGTTCGGGTTACCATCGGCACGTTTCGAGAAGTTACGGTTAAACGAGTGAACGATTGTATTTCTTTCTTCTTTTTCAGCACCTTCTCTATCCCACATACCGATACATGGTCCACATGCATTCGCAAATACGGTAGCTCCGATTTTATCGAAAGTATCGATAAATCCGTCACGCTCGATAGTATAACGAACCAACTCCGATCCCGGTGTGATTGTGAATTGTGCTTTTGTTTTTAATTTTTTGTCCGCTACCTGTTTTGCTAAAGATGCAGCACGGGCAATATCTTCGTAAGAGGAGTTCGTACAAGAACCGATCAATCCGATTTCAACTTTTAAAGGCCAGTTGTTTTTCTCTGCTTCTTCTCTCATTTTAGAGATAGGCGTCGCTAAATCCGGAGTGAATGGTCCGTTTAAGTGCGGCTCTAATTCCGAAAGGTTGATTTCGATTACCTGATCGAAGTATTGTTCCGGGTTAGCGTATACTTCTTCGTCAGCCGTTAAATATTTTGCGATTCCGTTTGCAGCATCAGCAACTTCCGCACGTCCAGTAGAACGTAGGTAACGATCCATTGATTCGTCGTATCCGAAAGTTGAAGTTGTTGCTCCGATTTCAGCTCCCATGTTACAGATAGTACCTTTACCTGTACATGACATTGAAGTCGCTCCTTCTCCGAAATATTCCACGATAGCTCCTGTTCCACCTTTTACAGTAAGGATACCGGCTACTTTTAAGATTACGTCTTTTGGTGCTGTCCACCCTGATAATTTACCGGTTAATTTTACACCGATTAATTTCGGGAATTTTAATTCCCAAGCCATTCCGGACATTACATCTACCGCATCCGCTCCACCAACTCCGATGGCCAACATTCCCAATCCACCGGCATTTACCGTATGTGAATCGGTTCCGATCATCATACCTCCAGGGAAAGCATAGTTTTCCAATACTACCTGGTGAATAATTCCCGCTCCCGGTTTCCAGAATCCGATACCGTATTTATTTGAAACAGACGATAAGAAATCGAATACTTCGCTACTTTGTGATTTTGCTCTTGCCAAATCGGTTTTAGCATCTACTTTCGCCTGAATAAGGTGATCACAGTGTACCGTTGTTGGAACCGCTACTTTGTTTTTTCCGGCATGCATAAACTGCAATAAAGCCATCTGTGCCGTAGCATCCTGACAAGCAACACGATCCGGTGCAAAATCTACATAATCTTTACCTCTTGTAAATGCCTGAGAAGGGGTTCCTTCCCAAAGGTGAGCATATAAAATCTTTTCAGATAATGTTAGCGGACGACCAACAAGTTCACGTGCTTTATCCACACGTTCAGCCATGTTTCCGTACACTTTTTTAATCATTTCTATATCAAAAGCCATACTATGAATGAGTTATGTTATTATTTGTTTGTTTACTTAAAGCGGTACAAATTTAATCAATCCTAATGAGATTTGAAAATTTTTAGTATTTCTTTAAATTCAAAGAATTATTATTTATAAACATTCTATTTTACTGAATATTTTTCAACGATTCCAAGAAATAACCCCGAAAAGCGATAAATTCATAATTTTTTAATTTTATATTGTCGATTCCTAAAAAAAACAACTCATTTACTAATAAATTCCAAAATCAGGACGTCCGAAAAAGCCCATAAACAGGTCGAAACACGTGTTTTTATCCGTCAAAAAAAGTGAAAAAAAATTTTATAATCGATCCGTATTTTACTTTCGGAGTGCCATTATCGGTTTTTCATAATAACGATACAACAGATAGCTTAGTAAAAAAGTAATCACAAGGTAAACCAGGGTAAAAAGATGCAATTGCCAATCCGGTAAAGAAATCGTATCGATCCAATATTTAAGCAATTGTAAAACAAGACTATAATGAATCAGATAGATCGAATACGAAATCAGACTTATCAGCGTAACGGGTTTTGCAAACCAGGATGGCGCCGTTCTCCATTCGGACAAAAACGGCAGAAATAACGCAAATGTAAGCGAGGTAATGGGCAAATAGAGTACATTCCAAAAGAACGGATAGTTTTCGATTAAAATCTGAAAAAAGCCGACTCCTACAAACATTAGCACAATCAGTACACAACCCAAAGCAGCCATTTTCAGTTTGTGTTTTAACCAGAATTCCGAGTAATTCGTATACAACCAGCTAAAGGCCACTCCGATTAAAATAGAATCTATTCTATAAATTACAACTGCTTTTAACGACACATTCCATTGCGTCAGCGTCGTATTGGACGTTCGGAAATAATATCCGATTTTGGCTCCTATAAATAACAGGATCAAACCTAAAACCACCGCTAAAAAAAGACGGGATTTATTTTTCCGCGGAAACACCAAAGCAGCTGCAAAAAATGCCAGCGCGCCAATCAGATAGGCAAATTCCTCAACCGACAAACTCCAGGATTCCGGAAAAAAGGCCGGCATGGTGGTCGCAAAATTTTGCAGAAAAAGAAAATAATAACCTGCTTGCTCCATTTGAAAACCGAACAAGAGTCCCAAGCCGCAATTCAACAGCAGTATCAGATAGTAGTTAGGCAGTGTTCGAAACCATCTTCGCTGTAGAAAATAGAAAACCGTAGTACGGTTAAAGTCGGTCGTTACAAACAGACGGTATAAAATACCACCGATCAGAAAGCCGCTTAACACAAAAAACAATTCCACGCCCCAAAACCCAAACAGCGTAAAGAGCTGTCCTAAAATTCTCGGGCAGTCCGGATAAATCCATAATAAATGACCGCCCAAAACCATTAGGATTGCCGTAGCACGCATCACATCCAATCCGAAAATACGTTCCGTTCCTGTTATTGTGGTCGCATTCATTTTATTTATCTATTTTTGTTTTATACTGCATTTTCTTATGAAAAAATCAAAGATATATAAATATTTTACAATCCTGATTGTCTTTATTCTAGCTGTGATCGGAATTATATACTCCCAACTCACCAACCGGCATAAGGCGATTGTCAAAACGCAGGTTTTACATTTTACCGGATTGCTGGACAGCGATTGGGCTGTAACCAATGGTATACAGGAATACAAAATGCTATCACCTACTTTCCTTATCGACGGCATCTACAAATCGATGGAAGGCCCAAAAGCGTCCCGCTATATCCAACTGAATCAGACCGAAAAGTTATTATGGATTAAAGGCTTTGAAGTACAGGCTTTTGACGCCAACACCAATGCGCCGCTATCCAATGATTATATCTGTCATATGAATGTCGACATTAACGATGTAAAATATTACAACCATTGGCAGTTAGACGACCGTATCGGAAAACAATATCCGCGTCTTACTTCCCTATCACAGGGTTTGGAGCGTTTTAACTTTCCGGAAGGTTATGGTGTTCCGATTATCGGCAATGATTTTCTTTTTGTTACGTCGCAGACTTTGAATCAGAATATCCCGGATATTTTTAAAAAGGTAAAACACAAGATCACCGTTAAATACGACGCTTCCCAAAATGCGATAAAACCGTTAATGAGTAAAACCGTTTTTATACAATTACCTTTCGACAAGCACGATCCCTTTAAAGGCCCGTTGGATCCGGGAAGCAATCAATGTATTCCGGTGGAAACCAAAAATCATACATATGAAGATAAAAACGGAAACAAATTGTCCGGTCATTGGATAATTCCGACCGGTATTGCCACCTATCGAAGCAGCATTACCGATCAGCTACAGCTTGCGGATAGTGCGCGTCTGCATTTTTCCGCGCCGCATGTACATCCGTTTGCAACCGCGATCGGCATTTACGACAAGACCACCGGCAAAACCGTTTTTAGCTGTAAGGTGACCAACTATAAAGACAAAATCGGACTAAAGGAAATCCAGCCGTTTCATTCCGAAACCGGCGTATGGCTGTACGGGAATCACGACTATGAACTGGTTTTAAATGTTAACAACACTTCCGCATCGGAACAGGATATGATGGGAAGTATGTTTTTGTTTTTCTACGACCGCGAACTGGAAAAGAAAATCGCATCAAAATAGCGTGAACGCTGCCATAAACAAAAAGAGCCTTTTCGAAAGTATTGAAAAGGCTCTTTTTTATATCGTATTCTGATTTATTGCACTACTATTTTATCGTCCTGATTAAAGTATTTAAAAAGCATTACCGCTGCGAGCATCGCTCCGGCCAACGACAGTAAACTTCCCACTGTTATCAATTCGATTGCTTTAGAAGTCACTTCCGGGAATTTTCGATAATCGGTTAGTACCGCCAAAAACAATCCAAAGGATACCAATCCTACAACCAGTCCGATAAAAATTCCAAAATAGCGATTTTTAAACACCAGTTGTGCCGCCATAATGGCCAATACCACAACCATCAAGTAATTGATTTGCCCTTTTACGATCAGGGTTTCTACAAAACTGAAAACCGCCAATCCCATCAGGATATATTCCGGCAAATTTTTTACAACACTTTTCATTTGACAACAGTTTTTGGTTCGTTCTAACAAAAACGCGAAAAATCAAAAAAAATTATAATAATTTCGCAACAATCATTTCTTCTGTAATTCCTTCCGCATCCGCTTTATAATTCTTAATGATACGGTGGCGTAAAATTCCGGTTGCCACTGCTTTTACATCTTCGATATCCGGAGAAAACTTTCCGTTTAAAGCTGCGTTAGTTTTAGCAGCCAAAATCAGGTTTTGCGAAGCACGCGGTCCGGCTCCCCAATCCAGGTAATTTTTTACATAATCGGTTGCCAAAGCATTATCCGGACGTGTTTTACTGACTAAAGTAACGGCATATTCGATCACGTTATCCGCTACCGGAATACGACGGATCAAATGTTGAAAATCGATAATTTCCTGAGCCGTAAACAACGGATTCACCTGAACATTTACATCCGAAGTAGTGCTTTTTACCACTTGTACCTCTTCTTCGAAAGTCGGATAATTTAATTTGATCGCAAACATAAAACGGTCCAACTGTGCTTCCGGTAACGGATAAGTACCTTCCTGTTCGATCGGGTTTTGGGTTGCCAATACAAAAAACGGCAAATCCAGTTTATAGTGATGTCCGGCAATGGTTACCGCCTTTTCCTGCATCGCTTCCAAAAGCGCCGCCTGGGTTTTTGGCGGTGTACGGTTGATCTCATCTGCCAGGATGATATTGGAAAAAACCGGTCCTTTAATAAACTTAAAAGTCCGCGATTCGTCCAGAATTTCACTTCCCAGAATATCAGACGGCATTAAATCGGGTGTAAACTGAATTCGTTTAAAATCCAATCCCAAAGCCTGTGAAATGGTGTTTACCATTAATGTTTTGGCCAATCCCGGAACACCTACCAACAAGGCATGTCCTCCGGCAAAAATGCTCAATACAATCTGGTTCACCACTTCTTCCTGACCCACGATAATTTTAGCGATTTCTTCTTTTAAGGCTTTTTGTTTCTGAACCAGGTTTTGAATTGCTGCAACGTCTGACATAATATTTTATCCGTATATATTAAATTAAAAAAGAGTTAGCTTTAAATTCATAAAACTAACTCTTTTAATTATTTTTTAAAAATTATTTTTTCAACCAGTTATTCGTGAATTTACAGTCTCTGTAATCTCCGTTGATTTTAATATAGGTTTCTTTAATTTTCTCTTCTGTCCATTTTGCAATGGCTTTAATTTGTTTTTCCTTTAAAGCCAATTCTTTAATTTTCAGATAATCTTTAGCATAATCGGCAGTATGCTCATCATAACGATTCGTAACTGTCATTAATTTATAATGTTTGGTTCCTTTATCATCCGCATCAACCAATGGCAACGACACCGCTCCATCTTTTAAATCGGATACCTGACTGTAAAGTGCCGGATCCATTTTAGTCAATTCAAAACGGGTTTCCAATGTTCTTGGATTTACTAAAAGTCCGCCGCTGTTACGGGTTTCTTTTTCATCGGATGAAGCTCGCGCCGCATCGGCAAACGAAATCTCTCCACTTACAATTCGCTGACGGATTTTTTCGATTTTTTCCTTCGCTTCTTTCATCGCCTCATCCGATACTTTCGGGATGATCAAAATATGTCTTAAATCCAGTTCCTGACCACGGATTTTCTCCAAATAGATAATATGGTAACCGTAGGTTGTTTCAAACGGTTCGGAGATTTCTCCTTCAGCCAACGTAAAGGCTACATCTTTAAATTCTTTTACGAAAGGCGTTTTTCGGGTAATTTTATAGAAACCTCCGGTTGGAACCGATGCTTTATCATCCGAAAACAATACCGCTTTACTATAAAAACTGGCTCCGTTATCCAATACGTCTTTTTTAATTTCCCGTAACTGATTCATCACCCTTTGTTTTTCAGCATCTGAAATTTTAGGATTCACAACAATCTGCGCTACTTCCATTTCGGCTCCGAAAACCGGTAATTCTTCTTTTGGAATTCCTTTAAAGAACGTACGAACCTCTTCCGGTGTGATCTCTACTTCATCCACAACCTTACGTTGCATCTGCGACGTTAGTTTGTTCATCTTTACGATGTCGAAAAAGTACGTTTTAAATTCTTCCAGATTCTTTTTGTTGTAGAACTTCACTACTTTATCAATCGATCCTACCTGCTCCACCATCTGATCCAACTGCGAGTTCATAAAGTCGTGTACCTCCTGATCGGTCACTACAATACTATCCTGAACAGCCTGATGTGCGTATAATTTATCTTCCAGGAGTTTCCCGAACATTTCGCAACGCGTGATATTTTTAATGTCAATCCCTTGTGCCTGTAACTCGACAAATGTTTTGTCGATATCCGAATCCAATACAACATATTCCCCAACTACGGCTACCACTCCGTCAATCTTCTTTTTCGGGGTTTGCTGTGCCTGAGCTGTTCCGAAGAACGCCAGAGACAACCCGAAAATCAAAGCCGCCTTTTTATTTATAAACTTCATATTTCTTATTTTTAATGGCATCATTAGTGATCTCTTTTTCAAATTTCTTAATGTATTCTAGTTTTCTGTTATTTAATAATATTTGTTTTATTGTTGGGCTTATATATTCGAACGGCGCCGTTTGATTCCGATCTAAAACCTTATTCACTTTTACCAGATAGGCCGAAAGACTGTCCTGATATTCATAGGCAATCCCGTCGGTTATATAACGATTCCGATTTTCCGGGTTTACAAACGGCAGGTTACGATACACCTGATTCATATCGACCCAAACCGTGTCGTTAAAAGCATAACTCTTAAACTGTATGGTCATCCCCTCCAAGGCTTGTTTATCTTCTTTCCGGGAGGAATTGAACCGACTTCTGATGACTGCAAATTTAGGATTATCTTTGGTCAGATTGATATATTTTAATCGGACTAATGTTCCTGTTGTCTTGAAATTCTCTTTGTTTGCCTGATAATAACGTAACAATTCGTCTTTTGTTATCGTCGTATCAATAGCCTGTTTTACGACCTGTTCAATATAGGCTCCCGCATACAGGTCGGTTGTATATTGCTTGATCAGTTCGTCAAAAGAAGCTTTGTCCTTATCACTAAGATTCACTTCCGCAGCGGCCATCAATAGTGTTCGCGTTGCCCATCTGTCGATATAATTTTTAACAATCATCAGGCTATCCGCTTTGGAAGTTCCCGCAGGAACCAATCCTTTGATCTCGTCTGCATACAGATAGGAATCGTTTACCCTCGCAATCGCTTTTGGCTTTTGCTTCGGTCGGATATAGTCGCAGGACCAAACCGAAAACACTATTAAAAATAGTACGGCGGCTTTATTCATCTATTTATTGCTGCAATTCCTGTTTTACCTCGCTAAATACACCTTTATCAATATTGATGGTAAACTCTTTTTTCAGTTCGTCCACCCATTTGCTTTCCAGGTATTGCTGGTAATCGTTAATTACTTTTCCTTTGGTTTCCTCAAATGTCTTAGGTCCTTTTGGCATTTTTTTAAGCACGTCGATTACGAAATAGTAATTTCCGTCTTTGATCACATCCGAAACACCTACATTAAGTTTTGAATATTTAGGTAAAGCCTCGCTTCCTTCTTCGAAAACGCCGGTTTTTACCATAATAGACACTTTATTGTCTTTATTAAGCTGCTCTTTTATAAAATCGATTGATTTTTTCTTTTTCAGGAATTTTAAGGTTTGCTGGATGGCATCCTGTTGTGTCGAAGAGAACACATTGGCCTCTACTCGCGGATGCCATTGGTAATTGGCAATGTTTTTCTCGTAGAATGCTCTTAATCCTAAGGTATCGGTTTTTGCTTTGTTCCAGATTTCTTTTTCCATCAAATCAAACAATAGCAATCCGTCGCGGTATTCGTCCATTACATTGGCAAATTCCGGATTTTCTTTTTCCAGATTGTCGTTGTAATAGCTCATTAACTGGTTGTTGATAAATTTACCATACAATTGGTCAACTACTTTCCCGATCGGGCGGATACCCCATTTTGTTTTTTGTTGTGTATTGACAAAATCTAAAAAGTCAAGCGCACTTACTTTTTTATCTTTATTGATCACCAAAAGACTACCTTCCAATTCCGGAGTGGAAGCCGGTACTTCCCAGGCTTCTTCATAGAATTTGTCGGTTACTAATTTGGCTGCTTTTGCATATAGTTTTGGATTTTTCTCTACGCTGTATTTTTTGGCCAGTTTTTCGTTTAACGACGCATCGATCAGTTTGGAACGATCGTCTTTACGCACTCTGGATTCCATTTCCGTTTGTACATCGGCAAAACTGCGCACCGGGTATTTTTCGATCAGTTTGATAATATGCCATCCGAACTGACTTTGGAATGGTTCGGAGATATCGCCTGCATTTTTAAGTGAAAAAGCAACGTCTTCAAATTTTTCAGAACTCAACTCTCCCGATCCGAAACGCTGTAAATGTCCGCCTTTTCCGGCAGAAGAACGATCCTGAGAAAATTGTTGCGCCAGACTTTCGAAGTTTTCGCCCTGTTTGATTTTTTTATAGATGTCTTCGATATTGTTTTTAACCGATTCTCCTTCAACCGGATTCTCGGCTTTCATCAGCATAATATGTGCTACGGAAACCTGTCCTCTGTTATCGCGGATATCGTTTACTTTAATCAGGTGATAACCGAATCGGGTGCGAACCGGTAGGGACACTTCTCCTTTTTTGGTTTTATAGGCTGCCGTTTCAAACGGATACACCATTCTGAAAACCGAAAAATAACCTAAATCACCTTTGTTATCTTTTGCAGACGGATCCTGCGAAAAACGAGCGGCCAAATCGTCAAAATTTTCACCTGCCACTGCTTTTTTGCGGATATCCATAGCCTGGTGATATGCTTTTAGCGTATCGGCCGGCGAAGCATTTTCATCGACCGTAATCAATATATGAGAAGCTTTGATTTCTTTTAAGGAACGTTGATAGGCTTCATCAACAAGCTCTTTGGTTACTTTCGTATCGGTCATGTAATTTCGCGACAACTGAGTACGATACGATTTTAACTCGGCTAAATAATTGGCCTCTTTTTGCAATCCCAGTTTGTTCGCTTTCTGAATTTTCAGTTTATAACCCAAAAACAAATCCAGGTACTGATCCAGGTTTTTTTGCGATTCGTCTTTTACCAGATCCAGGTTTTTCTTGTATACCCGACTAAATTCGTCGGTATAATAAGGATGATTGTCAATATTGAAAAGTACTTTTTTCGTTTTATCCTGTGCATACGACATAGCAGTCGCTGCTACACAAAGACCTAACAGAACATGTTTTAACCCCATTCTTTCAAAATATTTTAAATAATTTATAGTCTCGAAAAAAATCGACAACCGCTTTTGTGATTGCCCTTATACTAGTTGATTAGCAATCAACAAAAATAACAATTCAATTACATTATACAACTATGCGTTTTACTATTAACAAAAAATTATCGCGCCCGTCGGCACGGTAAGCTTCTTATTTTTAAACCGATTAAAAAGTTCTCATAAATTATAGCTACTTTTGCAGTCCTTAATTTTTGTTAAAAATGAGCTTTCAAAAAGAAATTCAACGCAGAAGAACCTTTGGTATTATCTCTCACCCGGATGCCGGAAAAACCACATTAACGGAAAAACTGTTACTATTTGGTGGTGCTATCCAGGAAGCGGGTGCCGTAAAAAGCAATAAAATCAAAAAAGGAGCAACTTCGGATTTTATGGAAATTGAGCGTCAGAGAGGAATCTCGGTTGCGACTTCCGTTTTGGCATTCAATTATAAAGACAAAAAAATCAATATCCTGGACACGCCAGGTCACAAAGATTTCGCAGAAGATACCTTTCGTACTTTAACTGCAGTTGATAGTGTGATCGTGGTTGTGGACGTCGCCAAAGGGGTTGAGGAACAAACCGAAAAACTCGTGGAAGTATGCCGTATGCGTAATATCCCGATGATCGTTTTTATCAATAAATTAGACCGTGAAGGTAAGGACGCTTTTGACCTGATGGACGAAGTGGAAAAAAAGCTGGGTTTAAAAGTAACACCGCTTAGTTTCCCTATCGGTATGGGATACGATTTCAAAGGAATTTACAATATCTGGGAAAAGAACATCAATCTTTTTGAAGGTGACAGCCGTAAAAATATAGAAGAAACCATCGCTTTTTCGGATATCAATAGTCCGGAACTGGAAAAAATAATTGGCGAAAAACCAGCTGCCAAATTACGAGAGGAGTTGGAGCTTATCGACGAAGTATATCCGCCGTTTGATCGCGATGCCTATCTTGAAGGAAACCTGCAACCGGTATTTTTCGGTTCGGCTTTAAACAATTTCGGGGTTCGTGAAATGTTGGATTGTTTTATCGAGATTGCGCCATCGCCAAGACCAAAAGATTCGGATACGCGTAATGTAAAACCGGACGAGAACAAATTTTCCGGATTTGTGTTTAAAATTCACGCCAATATGGACCCGAAACACCGCGACCGACTGGCATTTATCAAAATCGTATCGGGTGTATTCGAACGAAACAAACCGTATTTACACGTGCGTTTGGGTAAAAACCTGAAATTCTCAAGTCCAAATGCCTTTTTTGCGGAAAAGAAAGAGATTGTCGACATTTCGTATCCGGGTGATATTGTAGGATTACACGATACCGGAAACTTTAAAATCGGCGATACTCTAACCGAAGGAGAATTAATGAACTTTAAAGGAATTCCGAGCTTCTCGCCGGAGCATTTCCGATATATCAATAATGCCGATCCTATGAAAGCCAAACAGCTTGAAAAAGGAATTGATCAGCTTATGGACGAAGGTGTAGCACAGTTGTTTACACTGGAAATGAACAACCGTAAAGTGATCGGAACCGTAGGAGCACTTCAGTATGAAGTAATCCAATACCGACTGGAACACGAATATGGCGCTAAATGTTCGTATGAAAACTTCCCGGCATTTAAAGCCTGTTGGGTACGTCCGGAAGACACTAAAAACGAAGAATTTGCGGAGTTTAAACGAATCAAACAAAAATTCCTGGCAAAAGACAAATACGGGCAACTGGTATTCCTGGCCGATTCTGATTTTTCAATCCAGATGACACAGAGTAAATACCCTACTGTAAAACTTCATTTTACCTCAGAATTAAACTAAAAAAGACAATTATACAGAGCAAAAAAGCGTAAACCAAAAGTTTACGCTTTTTTATTTTACAAGACACTTAATTTAATAGTAGATTTTAACATATTGTCGGTATTTTTTCTATTTTTATGCTCCCTAATTAAGTTTTATGAACGCACTGCTACAGAAAAAATGGATGATTATCTTTTTGCTATTTTCTTATATTTCGTTATTCGCGGAAGCATTATCGCCCAATGACCCACCGGGCGATGAGGATCCAGATCCAACTAAAGTCCCTATCGATCAGTACACACTACTATTGATTATTGTGGCCATCACACTAGCTTTCTTCCTGATCCGAAAACAATACAGAAAAACAAATAACGCATAAAAAAAGCCCGGTTAAACCGGGCTTTCTATTTTTAGTTACGAAGCGCTGCTCTTCTTTTATTGATCACAAAGAACGCAAAAGCTATCGCGATAAATGCCATCCATAACAAATAACCATTAATCGGTGTTCCCGGAACATCCAATGGATTATCATCTCCAGGATCTCCAAAATCTCCAGGATCCTCCTCTGCAAATGCTACAACATTAGCCAATAATGTAAAAATAAAAATGTAGCTGTATACTCCTATCTTCTTCATAATATATGGGATTAAACCGGGTAGAACAAACTCTTTATCCTACCCGATTTGTATTTTATTTAATAAATTACTTTAACTGTTGTCGTTTTATTATCTTCAGCCGTAACCTGAACCAATAACACTTGTTGTGCTACAGAAAGATCTGTGATCACCAATGTATTGTTGTTTACTTTTGCTTTTTGATATACCAGACGTCCGTTGATATCGAAAATAGTCACCTCTTTAATTGAAGTATTTTTAGTTTCGATATGTAATGTTGCGTTTTGTTTGTATACTACCACTGCATTCGCATCCAATGTAGCATCGATCGTTCCCAATGTAGTTTTGTATACTATCTCAAAACGGTTATCGAAAGTCCCTTCTGCCGATGCAAACGTATACGCTCCGTTTTTCAGGTTGTGTACTGTTCCATTGTTTGCATTATCTTTTAAATAAACATCCTGATTTCCGGTGAACAATCCGTCGAATGAAGACAAGGTGATCGTGTAGTTACCAGCAGTAGCCGCTTTAAATCCTAATGCAACCACGTCGTTATCGTTAAAAGGCAACGCACGTCCCTGAATGGTATAATCGGCTGCTTCAATTTTCGAAGACAAGCTGCTTCCTGTATTTCCGAAAGCCAATCCGTCGTATCCTCTATCCACTCCTGCTGTAGCGCCTTGTGCATACGCCACTAAGATTTGGTTAAAAGCCGTTCCGGAATCGTTAGTCAGATTTAACCAGATACGGTGTCTTTCGATTTCTTCCGGAGTTGCGGTAGTACTACCAGCTACACCTCTAAAGAATTGATTGTTATTATCTGCCGTACGCATTGTATTTGCAAAGCTTACATTTCCACCAGCCGGTAAGGATTTTACTAGGAATCCTTGTCCTACCTGAATTTTACCGTTCGGTACATTGGCCGGAACTCCTGAAGTTCCCAAAGTAGCCGCAACTCCTCCCGATCCCGGTGTCCATGTAGCATAGTTGGTTCCCGCCGGGAATTGCCCCTGAGCGTTCATCGTTAATGTATGTGCATAGAAATATAACGTTCCGTCGATCGTTACGTTATTATTTAAGAAAGTCGTTCCGTCGATAACCGATGGGTAAGGATTTCCTACAAGGTTGTATCCTGTTCCGGTTGTTTCTAATGTGAATGTAACGTTTCCGTTATTTGGTTTTCCAACAAAAACTCCTTCCCAAGCCGCAGCCGGAGATGTTTGATAGTTGTTTGGCGCTCGTACTGCAAATCCTTTACCCGGTACAAATGTAGAAGTAGCGGTTAAACCTGTATTCACATAGGTATTAGTCGTTGTCTGATAAGTATAGAAACGGTTTGTTAAGGTGTTTGGTGAGAAACCGAAAAGGTTTTGTGCTTCAACCGGTGCTGACCATAATGTATGATCAAGTCTTACGATTGGTGCAGAATTTCGGTGTACGGTTACGGCACCAGTATTTGCGATCGCGTTTGTTTGGATTAGGTTGGCGTTGTTTTCGATTACAAAATCAGCAGCCGTCATGTTGTTAACCACATCGTTTACAACAGTAATATTTGTTCCCGATACCAAACGGAACGATCCTGAGTTTAACGTTAGTTTTTTAGCGGTAAACACACCGTTTGCATTGGTGTTATATGCTCCGGCAATAACGGCTTCGATTGTTGCCGTTGGTCCGGTAACATTCGACCATGCCGTTCCATTCCAGGTTGCAGTTGTCACAGTTGTAGTCACATCAATTACGTTGGAATTCGCCGATGTTGTTGATGCATTTTTTGCGCGAACTCTATAGTGGTACGTTGTATTTGGGTTTAATCCGGTCACCACATAAGAAGTAACATTACCCACATTTCTATCCTCATATCCAGTTACAAACGAAGGTGCTACAGCAGTATAATTAATCGTTACCTCATCGATATAACCAACTCCACTTCCGTTTTCAAATACGATTTTCACATCGCTTGCAGTTTCGTTAACGTTTACAACATATTCATCAAATACGTTATCCAACGGGAATGATTCCAATAAAGTAGTTACTCCATTTACAATTTTACTTACTTTTAAAGTACTGGCTCCTGATCCTCTTTTTGCAGAGAATGTTACCGATGTTACTTTTGAAAAACTTGGTGATGTCATTTTACCATCACTAGCTCGTAACTGTGCTCCGTATCCGTCCACGGCATTAGACACAGACGCTCGGATCACTGCAGTTACATTCCAGCTACCAGTTCCAAGAGTTACTGTTCCGGATCCGTAACCTGTTGTATTTAATCCTGATTCGAATGATTCTAAAACATTAGCAGTTGCCGAAGTTGAGAATGAAGCGTACTCACTCACATCCAAAAGGTAGGCTGTAGCCTGTGGAACCGCATTCCAATGTGCTGTAAAATCGTTAGCATTTACTGCCGTTGCTGCTGTTGCTACCGGCTCAGCAATTGCTGTAATATTAGCCGTAAGTCCAGTTGGCTGTACTACGTTATAGTTGGCTGCTGCCGATCCGGAGATAGTATATCCGGTTACCGTTACTGCAATTCCGTTTCCTATCGCTGATGAAGCAAATGTTGCCACCGGTGTTCCACCTAAGATTACGTTGGCTACATCGGCTGCCAATACTCCGGTAAGTGTTGGTGTTCCTGATAAGGTTGCCGCAGTAGTTCCATCGGCTACTTTATTGTTTGCCGTTACTCCTGTAACGGTTGCATTTCTTTTTGATACGGTTAAAGTACGTACTACATCGGCAGCGGCATTATAATTCGCATCTCCAACCTGAGAAGCGGTAATATTGGTTGTTCCAGCTCCTATGATCGTTACGGTATTCCCTGTAATCGTTGCTACTGCCGGATTACTACTCGTATAGGTAACCGTCAATCCAGAACTGGCTGTTCCCGTTAAGGCAAAATCCGCGTCACCATATTG
>NZ_JASLCE010000115.1 GCF_030146175.1 Flavobacterium sp.
GAAGTGATTTTTGAAGGCGACCGATTGGAACAGGATTTTTCGGAAGTTCCGGGACAATGGGGAACCATCTGGTTACGTAACGGTAGTACAGCACACGATTTAAAAAACCTGACGATTAAAAATGCTGTGGTTGGTATTTTAACCGAAGGAAACGATGGTACCGACGAAACCCTAAAATTGACCAACGTACAGATTTACAACAGTGCCAATGTCGGCTTATTAGCCCGAAATGCTCATATCAAAGGAGACAACATTGTGATCAATAGAGCGGGACAAGCAGCGCTGGCTTGTACTTTTGGTGGAAAATACCTATTCCGACAATCGACTTTTGTGAATTACTGGTCACGCCCCAATCAGGTTGCCGTAGCGATCGACAACGGTGCCGACCAACAGCTAATTCCATTGGAAATGGCGCAATTTGACAACTGTATTCTGTTTGGATCGAGCAATATTCCGCTTTCGATGACCCGAAACAATTCGCAAGCTTTTAACTTCCGATTCAACAACTGTCTGATCAAATTCTTTGATGTGGCACAACAATTTACCAACAACAATCTATATCCTATTAACAATACCACCGATTATAGCAACTGTCGTATTGCGGTTAACTCCAACTCGTTTAAACCCGATTTTAAAAACCCAAACAAAAACCAATTGATCATTGGCGACCATTCCGATGCAAAAGCTTTTGGAACAACCATGACCAATCCGTTTTTAGAAGATATCCTTGGAAATGTACGTCCAAACGGAGGTTCCGATCTGGGTGCTTATAACCACGTGATATTCGATAATTAACCGCTAAAAAATATAGCCGCTGAAATTGTCTAATTGACCGAATTAGATTAATTTTGCATTTTTAAAAACAACACACTAACAACACACACAATGATTCATTTCTTCGGAAACCAGACCAATACGGTTTTTGCAGTACAATCGCAAAACGAGCTTTCGGCTCAGGACATTACGAAATTAAACTGGCTGTTTGCAAGCACTTCTGAAAACCCTTGCACGGTTGTTAACGATACAAAGGCATCTCTGGATGCTTTTTTTGTTGGCCCACGTGCCGCCATGATCACACCATGGAGTACCAATGCCGTTGAAATCACTCAGAATATGGGAATTTCCGGTATTATCCGTATCGAAGAGTTTGAAAAAGCAACAGACGATTTTAACGATTTCGACCCGATGCTTTTCCAGAAATACACCAGCCTGAACCAGGATATCTACACCATTAACATCCAACCGGAACCGATACTGGAAATCGACGATATCGCAGCCTATAACCAACAAGAAGGTTTGGCTTTAAGCGAAGAAGAAGTAGCTTATCTAAACAAATTATCGACTAAATTAGGTCGTAAATTGACCGATTCGGAGGTATTTGGTTTTTCACAGGTGAACTCGGAACACTGTCGTCACAAAATCTTTAACGGAACCTTTGTGATTGACGGAGAAGAAAAACCGACTTCCCTTTTCAAGTTGATCAAAAAAACATCGGAAACCCATCCAAACGATATTGTTTCCGCATATAAAGATAACGTAGCCTTTATCAAAGGCCCAAGAGTACAACAGTTTGCTCCTAAAACAGCAGACAAACCGGATTTTTACGACGTTAAGGAATTTGATTCCGTAATCTCAATAAAAGCCGAAACCCATAACTTCCCGACCACCGTAGAACCGTTTAACGGAGCGGCAACCGGTTCGGGAGGAGAAATCCGCGACCGACTTGCCGGAGGACAAGGTTCCCTTCCATTGGCCGGAACAGCCGTATATATGACCTCTTATTCCCGATTGGAAGATAACCGTCCATGGGAACAGGCAATGGACGAACGCAAATGGTTGTACCAAACCCCAATGGATATTCTGATCAAAGCGTCTAACGGAGCCTCCGATTTCGGAAACAAATTCGGTCAGCCTTTGATTACCGGTTCGGTATTAACTTTTGAACACGAAGAAGAAGCCCGTAAATTAGGTTTTGATAAAGTGATCATGTTAGCCGGTGGTATCGGATACGGAAAAGAAAGTCAGGCGAAAAAATTAAAACCATCCGTAGGGGATAAAGTAGTCATCCTTGGAGGTGAAAACTACCGTATCGGTATGGGTGGTGCAGCCGTATCATCGGCCGATACCGGCGCTTTTGGTTCCGGAATCGAATTAAATGCAATCCAGCGTTCGAATCCCGAAATGCAAAAACGGGCAGCCAATGCGGTACGTGGTTTGGTCGAAAGTGACCACAACCCTATCGTATCGATTCACGATCACGGTGCCGGAGGGCATTTAAACTGTTTGTCGGAATTGGTTGAAGAAACCGGTGGTAAAATCGACCTGGATAAACTACCTGTTGGCGATCCTACGCTATCGGCAAAAGAAATTATCGGAAACGAATCCCAGGAACGTATGGGATTGGTAATTGGTGAAAAAGACCTGGATACCCTACAACGTATCGCCGACCGTGAGCGTTCGCCGATGTATGCTGTAGGAGATGTAACCGGTGATCATCGTTTTACATTCGAATCGGCTACAACAGGAGCTAAACCAATGGATTTTGCATTGGAAGACATGTTTGGTAGTTCTCCGAAAATGATCATGAGCGATAAAACCATTGTTCGTAACTATAAAAACTTAACCTATACTACTGCTGCAATTCCAAACTACCTGAATCAGGTGTTACAATTGGAAGCCGTAGCTTGTAAAGACTGGCTAACCAACAAAGTAGACCGTTGTGTGGGTGGACGTGTTGCCAAACAACAATGTGCCGGACCGCTACAATTACCACTAAATAATGTCGGTGTGATGGCTCTGGATTTCCAGAGTAAAGAAGGTATTGCCACCACTATCGGGCATTCTCCGGTTTCGGCTTTGATCGATCCGGTAGCCGGTAGCCGTACTGCCATTGGGGAAGCATTGTCTAATATTGTTTGGGCACCGTTAAAAGACAATTTAGCCGGTGTATCCTTGTCGGCCAACTGGATGTGGGCGTGTAAAAACGAAGGTGAAGATGCCCGTTTATACGAAGCTGTAAAAGGTTGTTCCGATTTTGCCATCGAATTAGGCATCAACATTCCGACCGGAAAAGATTCCTTGTCGATGAAACAAAAATATCCAAATGACGAAGTAATCGCACCGGGAACGGTGATCATTTCGGCAGCGGGTAACTGTACCGATATCACTAAAGTCGTAGAACCAGTGTTACAACGCAATGGCGGCGCGATTTACTATATTAACCTGTCGCAGGATAGCTTCAAATTAGGTGGTTCTTCCTTCGCACAGATTTTAAATACTATCGGTGATTCTGCACCAACTATTACGGATGCGGCTTACTTTAAAAAAGCATTCAACACGATCCAGGAATTAATCAAAGGCGGACATATTACAGCCGGACACGATATTGGAAGTGGTGGTTTAATTACAACCCTTTTAGAAATGTGTTTTGCCGATGTTAACCTTGGTGCTTCGTTTGATTTATCCGTTTTAGGGGAATCAGACACTGTAAAAGCCTTATTCAACGAAAATATTGGATTGGTATTCCAGGCGGATGCATTTGCTGAAGATACATTTAAAAACAATGGTATTGAATGTTTTAAAATTGGAACGGTTACCAACATAAACACCGTTACCATCCAAAACCATGAAGACAATTTCGAATTTCATGTGGACGAATTACGCGATACCTGGTATAAAACATCTTTCCTTTTGGATCAGAAACAATCCAAAAACGGGATGGCACAGGAGCGTTACAGCAACTATAAAAACCAGCCCTTAAACTATACGTTCCCTTCGCATTTTGATGGCAAAAAACCGGTTATCGACGCTTCGAAACCACGTCCGAAAGCGGCTATCATCCGTGAAAAAGGAAGTAACTCCGAGCGTGAAATGGCCAATGCTATGTATTTAGCCGGATTTGACGTAAAAGACGTTCATATGACCGATCTGATCACGGGTCGTGAAACACTGGAAGATATTCAGTTTATCGGAGCTGTAGGAGGTTTTTCCAATTCGGATGTTTTGGGATCAGCCAAAGGTTGGGCCGGTGCTTTCTTATATAACGAAAAAGCCAATACCGCACTGAAAAACTTCTTTAAACGCGAAGACACATTATCCGTAGGAATCTGCAACGGATGTCAGTTGTTTATGGAACTGGAATTAATTAATCCGGAACATGAAATACACGGAAAAATGCACCACAATACAAGTGCGAAACACGAGAGTATCTTTACTTCCGTAACCGTACAACCGAACAATTCCGTAATGCTATCGTCTTTAGCCGGAAGTACATTAGGAGTTTGGGTATCGCATGGTGAAGGTAAGTTTAAATTACCTTATGCGGAAGGTCAATATCAGATTGTCTCCAAATATGCCTATGAAGGCTACCCGGCCAATCCAAATGGTTCGGATTACAACACGGCTATGATGTGCGACACAACCGGTCGTCATTTGGTCATGATGCCGCATATTGAGCGTTCAACTTTCCCTTGGAACTGGGCGCATTATCCGGCCGGTCACCAGGATCAGGTATCCCCTTGGCACGAAGCTTTTGTCAACGCCAGAAAATGGATTGACGCTAAAAATAAATAAAACAGAAAACGCCCCGATCATCGGGGCGTTTTTTATAGACTACTATCATAATAAATAGAATTTCAAACAATTAACAAAATACAGCATTACTTTTTTGTAGGAATTTACAAAATAAACATTACTTTTAATTTCCTACAAACCATGAAGTTCACTGTTATTTCTTAACCTAAATCTATATTTATTATGAACCATTACGCATTACAAATGTTAAGCAGGATATACTTAACATTACTGCTTCTTTTCACTATTTCCATTGAGGCGCAAAATCAATTAAAAACATACCAACCGCCAAGCAGTGGAAACATTACCATTAATCCACCGGTAACACCTCCGATGGGATCGGACAATAAACCTTTAAATTATACCATTGGTCAGAATACTGACTTTTCGGTTCGGATTAAAAAGGCTGACACCAACGACTGGGTTGATTTATTTGAATACAACACATTTGTAAACAGCAGTATTGGAGATTTGTCTGTTAGTTCACCTTCTTCATTTGTCGCTTTCGATTTTTCCGGTGCCGTAACAATCGAAATTACCAGTAACCGCCATAACAATCAAAACCTAAATCAAAGGGTACAAATCCGGCCACTTTCCAGAAATGTTAACCCGTCAATCATAAACAATAAAATTACATTTACCATAAACAATCCGGGGAAATTCTCTATTGAGATCGATGGTTATCGCTATCACAACCTCCAGATTTTTGCCAATGCCATGGCCAATTATACTCTTCCTGCTACGGCAACGGTTACTTATGGTCCCGGTGTTCATCTCTACAACAAATCGTTGAATACTGTAACCAATAAAAAAATAAAGATTTTGGAAGGTGCAATCGTTATCGTTCCCTATGATGTCCTTCCGGATTATACAACAGACAACGGTAAAATAGTAATGAACAGCGGTGATGAGATTTATATTGAAGGCGGTGGAACGCTAAAAGGTGGTATTATTGCCGAAGATGTAAATAATGTCAAAGTTTATGGTCACGGTATAATTGACCTTACCAACTATGAAAAACAATATGACACTTTATTACCCAATTATGCCTATATACAGGGAGTAACAATCAGAAGGTGCAATAATATTTCCATTGATGGTATAACGATAATTGATCCGCAACAATTGTGTGTTGAACTTACGGATAGTGATCAGATCAATATCAATAACGTAAAAGTGATTTCCCGCGCTGTCTGGGGTGACGGTTTCCATATGAAAGGCACCAGCAATGTTACGATTAACGATTGTTTTAACCGGACTTCGGATGATAGTATATCAATATACGCTTCCCGTCACGTTTCATGGGAAGGAAACCCTCCGTATCAAAACAAACATGCCCTGAACATTACGGTAACCAATACCATTTTATATGCCGACAAAGCACACCCGATCACCATTGGGTGGCATGGTAACGATTCGCAGGTAAATGGGCTGGATATTTATAATCTGCGTTTTGAAGACATCGATATTTTAGAACACGATGAATATTGGGTCAATCCAAATAACGGCTCGTTACATCTTGATTATATCGGAGCGATTTCCATAAACTGTGCCGATGGTAACAATTGTAGCAACTTCCTGTTTAAAAATATCCGCGTAGAAGATTTTTCGAATGGTCGTCTGCTAACAGTACATGTAGAACCTGGTAAATATGGTGCTGCAAATACCGATGGTCGAAAGGTAGAATATATCCGCTTTGAAAACCTGTCATACAATGGTACCGGAGAGCTACCTTCATCGATAAAAGGGTTGAATTGTGATCGCTATGTAAATGGTGTTCATTTTGAAAACTTTACGGTTAATGGCAACCTGATTACAAAACTTTCCGATTATAATGTAAACGGTACCCCTATGATCGACACAAATGAATTTGCATATAACATTACTTTTCAGGAAGCCAATAATTATAGTACATCTTTAACCGATGGCTATTATAGAATTCGGAACATTGCCAATTCTCGCTATATGCAAACCGACGCTTTGCAACAACAAGGGTATGTTACATCGTCCTCAACAAACAGTAATGCCAATGATCAAGTCTGGCAGATCCAATTAATTCCCGGTACAGGTCATTACAGAATAAAAAACATAGCAAATAACAAATTTCTGGAGAATTCATTTGATGCCCGGCCATCTCTTTTATGTCAGAGTAGACATTTAATAACAGCCGTACAAGCGGTACAGACCAATCAGGAATGGAAAATCGTTCCCGATTCTCAGGGTGGCTACCGAATCAACAATGCCTACACCCGTTCCTACTTAACGGATAATAATTATCCTAATGATTTTGTATTGGCCAATCCGAAAGATCCGTTGAACAGTAATCAGCGATGGTCATTAATCCGTATCAAAAATTATATTCCAATTACCGAGTTAAAAGCCATCGATCCGTTGACTTTAAAAACCGATGACGAAGACGTTGTTATTTTCCCGAATCCGGTTACCGATTTTATTCAGATTCAGTTTGGAAACCGCTCTGTCGATGCTATTGCCATAACCGATATGACTGGGCGCGTTATTATCCAAAAACAAATCCGGGATAACGAACAAATTGATTTGTCTGCTTTACAAAAAGGCAACTATATCGTTACGATAACCGATACTTCCGGCACTACTATCAACAAAAAAATAATTAAAAACTAAACGCAAAAACGCCCCGATAATCGGGGCGTTTTTTATATCAAACCGAATAAATCTTTGTTCTTTTCTCTTTACTCTTTATTCCACATTCTACTCTTCCTCCTCCATTATATGGGATTTGGAATAGGTTCTCCATTTTTCGATACATTCTTTCATATCCTGTGGCAATTCGGTATCAAAACGCATAAACTCCTTAGTTGTTGGATGTTCAAAACCAAGTGTTTTCGCGTGTAATGCCTGTCTTGGCAAAGTCTTAAAACAATTATCAATAAACTGTTTGTATTTCGTAAACGTCGTTCCTTTTAAGATCAGGTGACCGCCATAGCGTTCGTCGTTAAATAACGTATGCCCGATATGCTTCATATGCGCACGAATCTGGTGCGTACGACCGGTTTCCAAAATACAGGAAACCAAGGTTACATATCCAAAGCGCTCCAACACTTTATAATGCGTAACGGCGTGTTTTCCAAAATCTTCACTATCGTAAACCGACATCTGCATACGATCTTTCATATGACGTCCGATATAGCCTTCGATTGTTCCGCTTTCTTCTTCGATATTGCCCCAAACCAAAGCCACATATTCCCTTTCGGAAGTCTTGTCGGCAAACTGTTTGGTCAGATAAGCCATTGCATGATCGGTTTTGGCCACTACAAGTAAACCTGTCGTATCTTTATCGATACGGTGAACCAATCCCGGGCGCTCACTGCTATTCATCGGAAGATTTTCAAAATGATAGGCCAATGCATTGACCAATGTTCCGGTATAATTTCCGTGTCCCGGATGTACTACCAATCCGGCCGGTTTGTTGATCACAAGTAACTGATCATCTTCATAGACAATATCCAATGGGATATTCTCCGGAATGATTATATTTTCGAATGGCGGTTGTTCCATCAGAACGCGCACCACATCAAACGCTTTTACTTTATAATTGGATTTTACCGGAATATCGTTTACAAAGATATTCCCATTGGTTGCCGCCTGTTGAATTTTATTTCTTGTCGCATTTTCAACAAGGTTCATCAAAAACTTATCCACTCGCAAAGGCGCCTGACCTTTGGCTGCTTCGAACCGATAATGTTCGAACAATTCGCCTTCTAAATCGGCATCTTCAATATTATTATTCTGCATTACTTTCTGTTGTCTGTTCTTTTGCCGGAATACTATCCGTTGTTGTTTCCTCTACATATCCGGTTTTACCGTCTCCTAAAACCAAGTCGATTTTAGATGCTTTTAATACTTTATCGCCGGCTTTTAACGGTTTTCCGTTTTGTTTCATTTCCAAAACCACATCTTTAGCCATATACGGTACGTATTTGATGTTACCTTCGTCCAATCCCAATGCACGTAAAGTCGACAATGACTGACGGTAGGTTTTCTGGATCAAATCCGGAACCGTTACCTGCGAATATCCGCCTGAGTTTACTTTAACATACACTTTACGACCGTCTTTTACCGTTACACCCGGTAGCGGATCCTGTTCTACGATAGAATACGGCGGGAAATCCGCTCTAAAATCTACCGTATCCAACAAATGGATTTCCAGATCGATATCGTTTAATTTTTCTTCGGCTTTTTCAACGCTCATTTTGCCCAGGTTTGGCACCGGAATTTCTTCCCCGTGATTGGTGGCATAACCCAGCCATTGCATTACCAAAACCACAAAAACAATGATAATAATTAATGCTAATGCTAAATGTTTAAAGAATGTAAAACTAGTTAAAAACTTTTTCCAGCTCATAGATATTCGAATTTTGGCAAATATATAAAATACTGGAGGTTTTACTTTCATAACCCCTTATATTTTATATCGCAAACCAGAATGATTCAACAAATAATAATACTTTTGTAGTATACTAACTCATTATTCAAACGGAACAAAATGAAAAATGTTGCCATTATCATGGGAGGCTATTCCAGCGAGTACCAAATCTCCCTTACCAGTGGAAATGTGGTCTATTCTTTTTTAGACAAATCAAAATATAACGCCTACCGTATCCATATTTTCAGAGACAAATGGGTAATGGTTGACGACAATAATACCGAATACCCGGTGAATCGCCATGATTTTACCGTAGCCTACCAAGGGAACACATTGTCGTTTGATGTTGTTTTTAATGCCATTCACGGTACTCCGGGCGAAGACGGACTCATGCAGGCCTATTTTGAGTTATTGGGAATTCCGCAAACT
The DNA here is from genome assembly GCF_030146175.1 of Flavobacterium sp. Taxonomy (GTDB): domain Bacteria; phylum Bacteroidota; class Bacteroidia; order Flavobacteriales; family Flavobacteriaceae; genus Flavobacterium. The sequence continues at coordinate 9,407 of NZ_JASLCE010000115.1, forward strand.
TCCTGCGATTATTATCAGGCGGCATTAACCTTTAACAAGCGCGACCTGTTATCGGTTTTAAAACCGTATGGTATCAAAACCGCTACCTCCTATTATCTGAATCTGGGTAATGCGATCGACGCAGCTACCATCATCAAAACCGTAGGCTTGCCGTGTTTTGTAAAACCAAATAAATCGGGTTCCAGTTTTGGTATTTCCAAAGTAAAAACCGAAGCCGAATTATTACCGGCAATCGAAAATGCCTATAAAGAAGATAACGAGATCATCATTGAAAGTTTCCTTGACGGAACCGAAGTTTCGGTTGGTGTGATCAATTATAAAGGAGAAATCAAAGTATTACCGATTACCGAGATTGTTTCCGAAAACGATTTCTTTGATTATGAAGCCAAATATCTTGGAAAATCACAGGAAATCACTCCGGCACGAATTTCTCCGGAGCTAACTGAAAAAGTAAATGCTGTGGCCAAACGCGCCTATGAAGTTCTTAAAATGAAAGGCTTTTCACGTAGTGAGTTTATCATTGTAAACGGCGAACCGCATATGCTTGAAATGAATACGATTCCGGGATTAACCACCGAAAGTATTTTACCGCAACAAGCCCGTGAAGCCGGAATTTCGCTTCCGGATTTATTTGACAACGCCATCACGCTAGCCCTGAAATAATATGAGAAAAGCCATCTTTCCCGGTTCGTTCGATCCGATTACTCTCGGACATTACGACATCATTAACCGCGCTTTACCGCTATTTGACGAGATCGTTATTGCCATTGGTGTAAATGCCGAGAAAAAATATATGTTTTCGTTGGAAGATCGTTTAAAATTTATCACTGATGCGTTTCAAAACGAACCCAAAATAAGTGTGGTTACCTATACCGGTCTGACGATTGATTTATGTCAAAAACTAAATGCACAATTTATATTACGCGGACTTCGCAATCCGGCCGATTTCGAATTCGAAAAAGCCATTGCGCATACCAATCGTAAACTATCTCAGATTGAAACGGTATTTTTATTAACCGCTGCCAGTACATCTTATATCAGTTCCAGTATTGTTCGCGATGTAATCCGAAATAACGGTGATTATCGTGTCCTGGTGCCCGAATCGGTAGTTCTAAAATAAAAAAGTCGCCATAAGGCGACTTTTATTTTTTATACGGTATCGGTTGATTATTGTTTTACAATTTTCTTAACCAAAGTACCTTCTGCTGTCTCCAAATTCAACATATAGATTCCGGTTGCAAATCCAGACATATCAATTGTATTTCCGTTGTTTACAGAAACGGCAAATTGTTTTCCGGAAACGTCAACTAAAGCCGCTTTGTTAATTTGCAATTCGTTAGGCATTTGTACAGTAACAGAACCTGAAGTCGGATTCGGGAAAACAGACACTAATTTTGAAGCGAATTCATTAACACCAAGTGTTGTTCCAACAGCGTTGATCACCATGTGTACATCCGGGAAGTTAATTAGCGCTACGTCTGTAGGAGTAGCAATACTACAAGAAGTTGAAGCAATATAACTTGGCCCTGTTTGTGATGCTGTATTCGATCCTAATGAAATATTTACTCCGGTTGCTCCGGCTGCATATCCTACTTCAACCACTAATGTTTCGTTAGCCGCTACCGGTCCTGTTACCGTTACCGGAACCGTTACGATAGTTCCAACATTTGCAGTTTGAACTGTATAGTTAGCCTGTCCCAACAATGTATAACCTGTCGGGAATCCGGTTGGGAAAGTCGCAGTCGTTTTATATGCTTTAACTGTTACCACATAACCGCTTGGAGCCGTTAATGAAGCTACACCAAACTGGATTGATGCTAAGTTAAAAGCAGAAGTTACTCCCATTGAAGCCAAATTAAAAGCTCTGTAATAACGGTTGTCACTTGATGTTGCAGTACTACTGTTTCCACAAGCTACTGTATTACCATTAATTGCCTGAGAACTCGAATGAGTCAGTACAGTTTGCGCATTTATCGCAAGGGATGTTAAACAAAACAATACTAAAAGAGTAATTTTTTTCATATTTAAATGTTTTTTGAGTTACAAACGCGAATCTAATCATAAAAAAAATAATTCCCTAAAAAAAGCAATTAATTTAACGAAATATCTTATAAAAAAGAGTATTTAAAAATTATATCCACAAAATATAGTCCGATTAATAAAAAAGTTGCTCTTGCAAGCTTCGATTTCGATTTATAATTTTGATAACAATACGAACTTCTTTTATCCCAAAATCAGATAATTCACAACGCAATAAATCTTACATTTACCACGAACAAATACAAAAATTACAAACCGCATTATTCGAATGAAAAAACCATATAAAATTGTACTTCTTTTTTTGCTACAATGCCTTCCGTTACTAGCACAGCAAAAGTATGCAACGCCCTACGAAAAAGGCAATGGAAATCAGACCGCTACCTACGAGGAAACCATAGCTTACTATGAAATGCTGGACCAAAACTTTGAAAGCATTTCCATGCGAACGATGGGATTAACCGACAGCGGCGAGCCGTTACATATCGTAACCTTTAATCCCGGCAAAACATTTGATTTTGCCCGCATACAAAATGACAAAGCGACTCTTTTGATCAACAATGGAATTCATCCCGGAGAACCAGACGGTATCGATGCTACGATGATGCTGTTCCGCGATTTGGCAACCGGAAAGATTGCACTTCCAAAAAATACGGTTGTGGTAACGATTCCGATTTACAATATCGGCGGGGCGTTAAACCGGAATTCCACCTCGCGTGTCAACCAAAACGGACCGGAATCTTTTGGTTTCCGTGGTAATGCCCGCAATTATGATCTGAACCGGGATTTTATCAAATCGGATACCCGAAATGCCCGTAGTTTCGCCGAAATCTTCCAATTGGTCTATCCGGATGTTTTTATCGACAACCACGTCAGTAACGGTGCCGATTACCAGTATACGCTAACCTATATTGCAACGCACTATCAGAAATTAGGCGGAAAAGCCGGAACGTATTTTAACAGCGAAATGTACCCGGCCATTTTAAAAGACCTGCAATCCAAAAAAATAGAACCGGTACCTTATGTGAATATTTACAATAAAACCCCGGAAAACGGTTTTGCTAAAAATATGGAAACCGCTCGTTTTTCAACCGGTTATGCGTCTTTATTTAATTCATTTGGCGCTATGGTCGAAACCCATATGCTAAAAAAATACAGCGACCGCGTAAAAGTAACTTACGAATATATGCTGAGTACGCTTCGTTATACAGATGTGCATTATCAGACGATAAAAAACATCCGCCGGGAAACCCTGGAAGCCTATAAACCAAATGCAAAATATACGGTAGAATGGGAAATTGATTCGGCTAAAGTGACTCAGATTCCGTTTTTGGGCTACGAAGGTAACTACAAACCGAGCGACGTTTCCGGCAAACCGCGTTTGTATTATGACCGAAGTAAACCTTTCAAAAAAATGATTCCGCATTATGAACTTTATAAACCCAAAAAACAGATTAGCATTCCGGAATATTATGTCATTCCGAAACAATGGTGGAATGTAACCGATTTGCTAAAGCTAAACAACATCACGATGAAACGCTTGCAACAGGATAGTATTATCACGGTTGAAAGCTATCGAATAGCCGATTATAAAACCGGAAATTCCGCTTTCGAAGGTCACTACGGACATTCGAACACCAACGTTATCAAAACTACTGTAAAACAAGCCTTTAAAAAAGGCGATTTTCTGATTCCGACACAACAGAAGAATGTCAAATTCCTATTGGAAACTTTGGAACCCGAAGCGGTGGATTCGTATTTTAACTGGAATTTCTTTGATGCCATTTTACAGCAAAAGGAATACTATTCTCCTTATGTTTTTGAAGATGTGGCCAAACAATTGCTACTTGAAAATCCGGAGCTAAAAAAGGCGCTGGACGAAAAGCGAAAAAGCGATCCCAAATTTGAAAATAGCGGCGACGCACAACTGGATTGGGTGTACCGCAACTCGAAATACTACGAAAAATCACATATGCAATATCCCGTATATCGCATCCTAAATTAAAAAAAGCCGGAGATTCCGGCTTTTTTTATTCGATTACCTTTTCGGTTTCAAACAATAATTTAATGTTTTCATAAGAATTGGTCAGTGCTTCTTTAATTTCATCGGGTTTTAACCAGGCTACTTTTTCGATACCTTCTTCAATCTGACCCTGCGGAATACCATCAAAATCGGTTTTCATTTCAAACCAATGGGTCACTTTTAATTTATAACGACCGTTTCGTTTAAAAACATGATAGGTTTTTTGCAGTTTCTGCACAATCTTCAGACCGGTTACGCCGGTTTCCTCCTCTACTTCACGGATGGCTGTTTCGTCGATTTCCTCCCGTTTTTCAATGCCTCCTTTTGGCAGGTCCCACTTCCCGTTTCGGAAGATAAAAAGCACCTCGCCCTTTTTATTGTAAACCAATCCACCACCGGCTTTTACCACCGGAATTTTGGCTTTTAGTTTTTTCATAATTTCCTTTTCATCAGGATAATACAAAAAAGCTTTTGGAATCTTATTCTGAAACATTTTTACAATAACTTGCTTGATATCCACACTTTCTAAAAGAAAAAGCTGAAAATCGGTTTCTTTAACAATTTGATTTGTCAAGAAAAGTGGTTTGTCGTTCACAAAAACTTTATACATTTGTACTATGATTTTTAATACAGACACAGCTAAAAAAACTGCCGAATTGCTTTTACAAATAAACGCAATTAAATTAAATCCAAAAAATCCTTTTACATGGGCTTCTGGATGGAAATCGCCAATTTACTGCGATAACCGTATAACGCTTTCATTTCCACCGATCCGGAATTATATCCGTGATGAATTTGCCAAACATATTGAAAAAGAATTTGGCAAGCCTGATGTGATTGCCGGAGTGGCAACCGGAGCTATTGGTATTGGAATACTGGTAGCGGAATATCTTGGACTTCCTTTTGTTTATGTACGCCCGGAGCCTAAAAAGCACGGTCGCCAGAATCAGGTGGAAGGCTTTTTACAAAAAGGACAAAACGTAGTGGTTATCGAAGACCTTATCAGTACCGGAAAAAGTAGTTTAATGGCGGTTGAAGCCTTAAAAGAAGCCGGTGCAAATGTAAAAGGGATGGTTGCCATCTTTACCTACGGTTTTGATTTGGCTCAGGATAATTTTAAAGCGGCCAATGTCGACCTTTATACCCTTGGAAATTACGACACGCTTTTGGAAGCGGCTGTTGAAAAAAAATACATCACCGAAGAAGAACACGAAACCCTAAAAGAATGGCGTCAGAACCCTTCAACCTGGGGAATCGAAGTGTAATAAACCTAATTTAGCAAAAAACCAATACAGAATATGAATTTAGAAAGCCCAAAAGTTAACGTAGAAAAATCCGCCCAATATTTATTTGATGCGCTTACCGATGTAAAAAACTTTGAGAAATTAATGCCGGAGAACATTGCTAAATTCGAAGTATTGGATGAAAACGCTTTTATCTTCGGATTAAAAGGTATGCCGGAAATCAAATTAAAAATGAAAGACAAAGTGGCTCCAAACAAAGTTGTTTTGGGTGCTGCGAGCGACAAATTACCTTTTACGTTAACCGCAAACATTAATACGTTAACCGCAAACACATCGGAAGTTCAATTGTTATTTACAGGCGAATTTAACCCGATGATGGCGATGATGGTTAAAGGACCAATCGGTAAATTTATCGAAACCTTAGCCGGAAATATGAATAAGCTATAAGCAAAAACATACCCTATTATAAAGCCTTTTAGTTTTGGACTAAAAGGCTTTTTTTTATCAAATCGGAATTGAATTTATCGTAAATT
>NZ_JASLCE010000159.1 GCF_030146175.1 Flavobacterium sp.
GTAAGTTCCACAACATTTGGGTTTGTAATTCCCGCCGGAACCAATCCCGGTAATTACCGTGTACGTATTCGAACCTATTTATCAAACTCTACGTTTACACCTTGCGGAAGTCTTTCCAGTGGCGAAACAGAAGACTATCTGATCAAAGTAATTCCGGATTGCGGTGCTAAAATCACCAGTGCTCCAACAGTTGAATCTTGTGGCACAGGCCCGGTAACCTTATCAGTAACCGGATCATCGGGCGTAACGTCCTATCGCTGGTATACTACCGATACCGGAGGCTCTCCTATTTCGGGAGCAACCGCTGCGACCTATACAACGCCATCTTTAAGCGCTACCACAACCTATTATGTGACAGCCTTAAACGGCACTTGCGAATCGCTTACCCGTACGCCAATTATTGCAAAAATAAAACCGGTTCCAAATATCACCATTACACCGGCATCTCCGGAAATATGCGGTGATTCCGATTATTTACAAATCTCGGCAGCCGGTAGTACGGAAGTAGTCGAATTGTTAAACGAAAATTTTGAAGGTACCGGTTTGGGTAGTTTTACCAAATCCGGAAATGGAACTACTACTACCGAATGGCAGCAAAAAACCAGTGTATTTACCACTACAACGGCCACCTGGAAACCGGCGATCAACTCCGGATCGGTTGGAAATAAATTTGCCTTCACGACATCGGATGTAAATACTACCGGTAAAAGTCTGATTATGACTACTACCAATTCGGTGAACACCACTAATTTTATCGATTTGACACTTAATTTCAGACACTATTTCTCTTACTATGGAAATGGCGAAACGGCTAATATCGAGGTATCAACCGATAACGGAACCAACTGGACCACGGTAAAAACTTACACCTCCACTCAAGGATATCCAAGTAAATTCGTATCCGAAAGCATTCCGTTAAACGCTTATGTAGGTGTTGCGAATTTAAAAATACGTTTCCGTTATGCGGCCGATTACTGTGACGGTTGGGCTGTTGATGACGTAGTACTATCCGGTACCCGTCCGTTAACGTCCAATTTTACATGGACCGGAGCAACGATCAATGCCTATATCGATGCCAATGGTACAACACCTTACACCAATCAGGCGGTAAATGTGGTGTATATCAAACCATCGGCTTCCCAATTGGAAGTAAACAACTGGTCGTTTAATGCCAATGTGCAATTAACCAATGGTTGTACCGCTACCAAACCGGTAACCGTTACCAACAAAACGAAAGTTTGGCAGGGAATTAACGGCAACTGGAACGATCCGAACAACTGGCTTCCGGTTGGTGTACCAGCAAACGATAATTGTGTGATCATTAAATCTGCGACAAATTATTCAACTGTAAACGGTTCTAACTACGAAGCACAAGCCAAAACACTAACCGTTCAGGCAAATGGCCGATTGGATATCCCAACCGGTAACGGGATTAAAGTGGTCAACAATATTAATGTGCTAACAAACGGAGCTTTTAACCTTGATTCCAGTGCGAGCATCGTTCAGGTTAACAGCACCACCAATACCGGTATTGTAAACATCAAACGCACCACACAACCGATGTACCGTTACGATTTCACCTATTGGAATTCACCGGTAACTTTAGCTTCCGGATTTACATTGGGCATGTTATCACCCAATACACTATCCGATAAATACATGAGATGGCAGCCAACCATTAGTAACGGAAGCGGAAACTGGGTTACCGTAAGCTCCAGCACGGTTATGGATCCGAAAATGGGATATATTGTACGCGCACCACAGACTTTCAGCCTTAATCCGCTTACGAAAACAACCTATACCGGAACTTTTATCGGAACTCCAAACAATGGCGACATCACCATTCCGATTGCAGTGGGAACCGATGCTAATGTTGGCGGTGCTGTAACCGTTGATGATGATCAGTGGAATCTGATTGGAAACCCATACGCCTCCGCTATCGATATTGTCAGCTTTTTGAACGATTCGTCCAACAGTGCTTTAATGGATGGTACCGTATACCTATGGACACATAACACCCCGCCATCTGCATTGTCACCAAGTCCGTTTTATGGTACGTATTCGTATAATTATACCGCAGCCGACTATGCAACGGTTAATAAATTCGGCGCTACCGCGACTGCTGCTACAGGAGGAAGCCTGCCAAGCCGTTATATCGCTTCGGGACAAGCCTTTTTTGTTAAAGGACTGGCTAACGGAAATGCTAAATTCACAAATAGTATGCGCGTGAGTTTACAAAACAACAGCTTTTTAAAAGCGGGCGGTTCCACTAAAACGAATCCGGAAACACAAAGTGTAGCCGGAGGCGAACCGGAACAACATCGTATCTGGTTAAATTTAGCCAACGAATCCGGAGCTTTTAGTCAGATATTGGTTGGCTATGACGCACAAGCCACTATGGGCTTTGACAGAAGTTTAGACGGTCAGTCATTTGGAGGTAACGGCGTTACGTTCTATTCGATAATCCCGGAAATGAATCTGACTATTCAGGCGCGTTCCTTACCGTTTAACGATCAGGATCAGATCCCTTTAGGTTTTAATGCCGATTCGCAAAACACCTATCAAATTGGTATTGATCATCTTGATGGTATTTTTAACACCCATGCCATTTATCTGGAAGACAAACTGCTAAATGTAATTTTCGATTTACGAACTGCACCGTATTCCTTTACATCAGCAGCCGGTACTTTTAACAACCGTTTTGTATTGCGCTTTGCGAATAGCACTTTGGGAACCGGCGAATTTAGCCTTGAAAATGGCATCAAAGTATTACGCGGCAACGAATTGGCGGTACATTCGGCTACCGAAAAAATCAAAGATGTTACCGCTTTCGATCTTTTAGGCCGTAAAATCGATGAATACAAAAACACCAATGAAAACGATATCATATTG
>NZ_JASLCE010000068.1 GCF_030146175.1 Flavobacterium sp.
GCTTCATTAAACAAAGTCAGTACTCTAATCGAGCAACGTCTGTCGGCCATCGAAACCGTGATCGCAACCGGCGAACTTACCAATTATTTATCCAAATAAAACCAGCATTATGAAACATACACTTACTCTACTAGCCTCAGTTTCCTTACTTATTGGATGTAATAAGCCCGAAAACGACAAAAAAATCCAGGGGAAAGTCGAAAAAGAACAGATTGCCGTTGTGAGCAAAATTCCGGGTAAGCTTGTCAAGATTTTTGTCAAAGAAGGTGATCAGGTTCATAAAGGCGATACGTTGGCTATATTGGATATCCCGGAAGTTGACGCTAAAAAAAGTCAGGCGGAAGGTGCCGTTATTTCGGCCAAGGCACAATATAATATGGCCGTTAAAGGCGCTACGGATAACCAGATCAAACAATTGGAAGCCAAGCAAAAAGCGCTAAAAGAGCAATATGATTTTGCACAAAAATCCATCCGCAGACTGAGCAATATGCTAAAAGACTCATTGGTATCCCAACAAACCTATGACGAAGCTTTTGCCAAATATCAGGGTGCACAATCCCAATATATAGCCGTACAAGCCGAACTGGACGATGCCCGAAGAGGCGCCCGAATCGAACAGCAAACCATGGCTTTGGGTCAGCAGGATCGCGCTTTGGGCGCACTTAAAGAGGTGGAAACAGCCGACAAAGAACGTTATGTAATCGCACCGCAGGATATGAGTATCGAAACCATTACGTTAAGCGTAGGCGAACTGGCGCTACCCGGTTATACCTTGTTTAATGGTTATGTGGACAATTCGCTGTATTTCCGTTTTACACTACCGGAAAGCCAATTGGATAAAGTCAAAAAAGGACAGGAATTATCGGTTTATGTGCCGTATAAAAAACAGGATTTTAAAGGCAAGGTGACCACGATCAAACAATTGGGAGCCTACGGAAACATTGCAACCGCCTACCCGGATTATGAAATGCAGGAAAGCCTGTTTGAGATCAAAATCACGCCAACCGATACCAATGCATCCAAAGACCTGATTACCAAAACCACTGTCACTTTAACACTATAAGCCTATGGAAAATTTCGGATCACTGATAAAAAGAGAATTTCGCTTTTTCTGGCAAAACAAAGTCCTCCGATTATTGTTTATCGGAGCGCCATTGCTCTATGGTATCTTGCTGGGCTATGTATACGGCAAAGGAAAAGTAACTGATTTACCCATTGTAGTTGTAGACGAAGATCGCAGTGAAATGAGCGCCAAGGCGATCCAGATGTTTCAGGATAACGAAGTACTCAACATCGCTGCCACCTTATATGATCAGAACAATTTATCTCAGATTGCGATCGATAAAGAAGCCACCTGCGTGGTATTGATTCCCAAAGGTTTCGAAAAAATGGTACTCACCAAAAAGTATCCCGAAATTGTCACGATTGTCAATACTTCCAACGTCCTAACGGCCAATTATGCCTCAACCGCCTTACAGGTTTGTCTCGGAACCCTGAAAGCCGGCGTACAAATCGAAACGCTGCGCAAACAAGGTACACCGGAAAGTCTGGTGATGACGCAATACGAGCCGTTCCGAACCACGTTTATCAAAAAATACAACCGCAGTACCAACTATATGTATTTTCTGTGGCCGGGCGTTTTGGCTACGGTTTTACAACAGGTTTTATTATTGGGACTGGCTTTATCGTTTGCATCGGAATATGAAAACGGAACGTTTAAAGAACTGGTACAAAAATGCCCGTCGTTATTAAAACTGATCACGATAAAAATAGTCCCTTATCTGATTATGAGTTTTGGTTTATGGATTTTATACTGGTTGTTTACCTTATGGTTCCGTATTCCGTTTTTCGTTAATTTAGGACCGCTGACTTTTGTAGCCGGTATTTTTGTGATTGCGGTTTGCTTTATCGGTATTTTGGTCAGTATCCTGATTCCGAATCAGCTTAAAGCCACCGAAATCCTAATGGTCATTGCCACACCAAGCTTTATTTTGAGTGGCTTTACCTGGCCGTTAAGTCAGATGCCATTTTGGGTACAATGTATTGCCGATGTCATTCCGCTAACGCATTTCCTAAAAGCTTTTCGTATTCTGATCATCGAAAACGGTGATTTATCCCAAACAGTAAGTGCGATTCGGAACATGGTACTAATTGCTGTAATCTGTGGAATCGCTTCCTATGTGGCACTCTATTTTAAACGCAAAGCCGTACTTCGGGATGAATAAAACGAGTACTAGGTAAAGTAAAACACCTGACAGGTTTTGGAAACCTGTCAGGTGTAGCGCAGTAGGTGTAGCGCTATAACGAAATAAAAAAAGAGCGGTATGTACCGCTCTTTTTTTATTTTTCAATTTCCCTAAGGTTTTCCATTTTCTTAAACTCCAGGAATCCTTTGATATCTTCGAAATGCTCCCGTACGCGTTTGTTTCCAAACTCAAATACTTTGGTTGCCAGTCCGTCCAAAAAGTCCCTGTCGTGCGACACCAGAATCAACGTACCGTCGAAATCTTTTAAGGCATCCTTGATGATATCTTTGGTTTTCATATCCAGGTGGTTGGTTGGCTCATCCAGAATCAAAACGTTAACCGGCTCCAATAACAACTTGATCATCGCCAAACGTGTTTTTTCTCCTCCGGATAATACTTTTACTTTTTTCGTGGTATTATCACCGCTAAACATAAAAGCACCTAATAAATCTTTGATTTTGGTACGGATATCTCCTACCGCGATATGGTCGATTGTTTCAAAAACCGTTAGATTCTCATCCAATAACGATGCCTGATTCTGAGCGAAATACCCCACTTTTACATTGTGTCCTACTTCCAGTTTTCCTTCGAAATCAATCTCCTTCATAATCGCTTTGATCATCGTCGATTTTCCTTCTCCGTTCTTTCCGACAAACGCTACTTTCTCCCCGCGTTCGATCACCATACCGGCATTTTTAAATACCACATGATCGCCATACGCTTTTGTAAGCTCTTCCACCACAACCGGATATTGACCCGAACGTGGCGACGGCGGGAATTTCAGACGTAAGGCCGAAGTATCTACTTCATCCACTTCAACCAGTTCCAGTTTTTCAAGCATTTTTACACGCGACTGCACCTGTAAAGTTTTAGAATAGGTTCCTTTAAAACGATCGATAAACTCTTGCGTTTCGGCAATCATTTTTTGTTGCTCGTCGTAGGCTTTTTGCTGGTGAACGCGTCGGTCTTTACGTAGCTCCAGATAATCGGAATATTTGGCTTTGTAATCGTAAATACGTCCCATCGTTACTTCGATTGTACGATTGGTGATATTGTCAACAAAAGCACGGTCGTGGGAAATTACCATTACCGCTTTAGCCGAATTGATCAAGAAATCTTCCAACCATTGAATACTTTCGATATCCATGTGGTTGGTTGGCTCATCCAACAGAATTAAATCCGGTTTTTGTAATAATATTTTAGCCAGTTCGATTCGCATACGCCATCCACCACTAAATTCGGATGTTGGACGGTTAAAATCTTCGCGAACAAACCCCAGTCCTTTTAATACTTTTTCAACTTCCGCTTCGTAATTTACTTCTTCGATCGAATAAAATTTCTCACTTAATTCCGAAACCCTTTCGATCAGCTTCATATAATCATCACTTTCGTAATCGGTACGAACGGTCAGTTGCTCATTCAGGTCATCGATTTCGGTTTTCATTGCAAAAATCGCGGCAAATGCTTTTGAGGTTTCTTCAAAAACAGTAGCGTCATCCTTTGTTAGCAAATGCTGTGGCAAATAGGCAATAACGGCTTCTTTTGGTGCCGATATCGCTCCTGTAGACGGTTTATTTTCCCCTGCAATAATCTTTAACAAGGTCGATTTACCCGCTCCGTTTTTCCCCATTAAGGCGATTTTGTCATTTTCATTGATGGCGAAAGCCACATCACTAAATAATGTTGTACCTCCAAACTGCACCGAAATATCGTTAACTGTAATCATGGTATGGTTGTATGCCTTTTAATTTTAAGGCGCAAAGATAGTTTTTTATTAGACAGTTAGCGTGGAATTTATCCTAAGTTTTTGGAAATAAAAAAGCCGGTAACTACCGGCTTTTTATCTGTTTTAGATATATAGATTTTCGTCTTCGGCTTCTTCTCCGTATTCCTCCAACCCGAATAAATACGGTTCGATCATGGTCTTGTCGGCCAGTGCTTCGACGCGTTCCGTCAAGGCATGTGCAAAGAACACCCGTTGCGTTTTTTCGATACTATTCGACAATCGCAAAATCACGGCATCCTGACGCAAACGGAATATTTCGTCGGCATCATCTACGATAAATAATTTTACCGTGTTGATGTTAAATCCGGCCGAAGAAAACATCGCGTTGATTTTATTGGGTGTTCCAACCAAAATATCCACGCCCAATGAGATCTGGTTTTTATCGTAATCGATATCCCCTTTGTCGTGTGCTCCAAAAACACGAAGGTTATGGTAATTTCCTAGTTTACGGAACAAATCGACCATTTCCAACACTTCTTCTTTGTCTTTCACGATAACCATCGCCCGTGTGGATTCGCCTTCTGCTTTTTCGAGTTTCTGAATTACGGTATATACAATTGTTGTGGATTTCCCACCGTTATCCGGCATGATCACCACTGCATCGGCTCCACTTTTCAACGTTCCGAAACACTCCTTCTGGATTTCGTTAGGCTCGGTAATACCGTTTTCCACCAAAGCCTGCGCCAGTTTTTCGTCTATTTTTTTTAATTTCATATGATAATCCCTAAAAAAAGAACAGGCTTCCCTGTCTTTTAATTATTTACTTGCAAACATTTTTACGTCATTCTCAGAAATCTCAGCGCCTCCCAATATAATCAATCGCTCGATTACGTTTCGAAGTTCCCGGATATTTCCGGTCCAGTCGTATTCCTGTAATAGTTTAATCGCCTGAGCCGAAAACTTTTTACAGGTGCTTCCCTGTTCGGAGGCTATTTTTTCGGCGAAATGGCTCACCAATAACGGAATATCTTCCCGTCGATCGTTTAATGCCGGTACTTTGATCAAAATAACAGCCAAACGATGGTATAAATCTTCGCGAAAACGTCCTTCTTCAATTTCCTTTTTCAAATCTTTATTGGTAGCGGCAACAACACGCACATCGACTTTGATATCTTTATCGGCACCAACTCTTGTGATCATATTTTCCTGTAATGCCCGTAATACTTTTGCCTGAGCCGACAAGCTCATGTCTCCGATTTCATCCAGGAAAATTGTCCCTTTATCAGCCGCTTCAAACTTTCCGGCGCGATCTTTAACCGCCGATGTAAAGGCGCCTTTAACATGCCCAAACAATTCACTTTCGATTAATTCCGATGGAATAGCGGCACAGTTCACTTCGATTAACGGCGCGGTTGAACGCTCGCTTTTTTCGTGTAACTGATGCGCCACAAGTTCTTTCCCAGTTCCATTTGGCCCTGTGATCAATACTCTGGCTTCGGTTGGCGCGACTTTATCGATCATGTCTTTGATTTGATTGATTGCATCACTACTACCGATCATTTCATAATTTTTACTGACTTTTTTCTTCAGTATTTTATTTTCGATCACGAGTTTTTTACGATCCAAAGCATTGCGAACCGTGTTTAGTAAACGGTTTAAATCCGGTGGTTTGGATATATAATCGAAAGCGCCCAGACGCATAGTATTTACAGCCGTTTCCAAATCGCCATGACCGGAGATCATCACCATCGGGATTTCGGGTTTTATTTTTTTTACGGCTTCCAGTACTTCTTCTCCATCCATTTTCGGCATTTTGATATCGCACAGTACCAGATCGTAATCTTCATTTTTGATTTTTTCCAATCCTTGTAATCCATCTTCCGCTTCTTCTACTTTGTAGGTGTCGTTTTCTTCCGAAAGTATTTTGGACAAGACTCTTCTGATGGCTGCTTCGTCTTCTATGATTAGTATTTTGGGCATTATCGACCGTATTTGAAAGTTATCGTTTGCTAAAATAACAAAAAGCAAAACAAAGTTTGTGAAGTTTATGCTAAACTCCTATCCTGAAAAACAATTTAGCGGTTCAGGATTGTAATTTCCCGTTGCGGGAATGGTATATTGATATTATGTTGTCGGAAAACCGCATCAATTTTAAAACGGATTTCACTTTGTATTTTCGGACTTTTCATGCCATCGCTTACCGAAAAGGTTACGGCAAAATCCAGGGACGAAGCGCCAAAATCCTGAAAGAGGACCGTGATTCCCTCGTCAACAACCACACCTTCCGTTTCCCGAACACAGTCTTCCAGTAATTTTTTAACCAGTTGTACATCGCTACCATAGGCTACGCCAATAGTTACCAGTTCCCGATTCGTACTGTTATTTTGTGTCCAGTTAAAAAGCGTTTCGCTCATAAACTGATGGTTCGGAATAATCATAACCCTGTCGTTTCGGGTTACAGCCCGGGTGGTACGCAAACGGATTTCGGTTACTTTTCCGACTTTTCCATCCACTTCAATGACATCACCCACGTGTAAGGATTGATCCAATATCATCAAAACTCCGGAAATAATGTCCTGAAAGAAGGTTTGTAAAGCCAGCCCGATTCCGACAAACAGTGCTGCGGAAGCCGTTAGGAAGACGTTCATATTCACACCGGAAGCATGTAAGGTGAACATCACCACAAAGATGTAGGCTATGTATTTAAAAAACTGAAATACCCCTACAAATTTATTTTTATCCTGTTCCGGTATTTTTTTAATTATGATCCTAAAAATAATTCGCAGGACTACACCAGTGAACATAAAAGCAAAAATCAGAATCAGCAGATCGAACACCGAAAAATCGATGCTTTTGGTGTCGATCAGCCTAAATCCCAATATGTTCTTTATATGTTCCAGCATTGTATTTGCTAATATTTAAGCCATTTATATAACTCTTTCCAGGTTGGTTTTTTACCGTACATCAGGATACCTACTCTGTAAATTTTGGCGGCAAACCATACCACCAATAAAAAGGTTCCGAATAATAAGGCAATAGAAATCACCAATTGCCACCATGGCACTCCGAACGGAATACGCATTAGCATTACGATTGGCGAGGTTAATGGTATAATTGAGAACACGGTAGCCACGGTTCCATGCGGATCGTTCATCACCGTAAAGAACCCTACATAAACCCCTAACATCATCGGCATGATAATCGGTAAAAGGAACTGTTGCGAATCCGTTTCACTGTCAACTGCAGCACCGATAGCCGCATATAGCGAGCTATATAAAAAGTATCCACCGATAAAATAGATGATAAAACAACTCACCAATGTTCCTAACGGGAGTTTTAATATCTCACTAATATACGTTTGAATCGTTCCGCCCATTTCGTGTTGCGCGGCATTGATCATTTCCGGATCAATGGAGGCCTGTGCACCAGTCTGTACTCCAAAAAAGGAAGCAACTCCAATCAATAATGTGATACCCACTATTGCCCAAATTGTAAACTGTAGAAGTCCCGCCAATGAGTTTCCGATAATCTTACCGAGCATCAACTGGAATGGTTTTACCGACGAAATGATAATTTCGATAATACGGTTGGTTTTTTCTTCGATTACACTGCGCATTACAAAGTTACCATAAATAATGATAAACATCATGATCAGGTAGCCAAAGGCCGAACCAATTACGATTTTGATCTCGTTAAGTCCTTTAATGCTATCTTCGCCCGAAAATTTTGTCAGGTGAATATTGGCATTCGTTTTGGCTTTTTCGATTTTATCATAATCAAATCCCAGTTCTTTCAGATTGTTCTGTGTTAACTGATGATCAATTACTTCCTCCATACTCATGATAAAATCTATACTTGGACTGTCATCCGAGATATATTCTACTTTCGTTAGTAATTCTTTTGGATCGGTTACTTTCGGAATGTAAATCATTCCTTCGTAGTTTTTGCTGGCCGTATCTTTTGCTGTTTTTAACGGCATGGCCGACAAGTCCACATATACGGTTTTCTCGGTATCCTTGAAATCCTTTTTAAAGATACCGGATTCGTCATGTATCGCTACTTTTTTGACTTCTGCATTGTTCATATTGACCAGATAGCCGATCAGGAATGACATACCCACAATTAACAATGGACTTAAGAACGTCATCACGATAAATGATTTATTACGCACCTTGGCGATAAATTCTCTTTTTATGATTAGGGATAAAACGCTCATTATTTACGGCTTACAGTTTGAATAAAAATATCGTTTACACTTGGTATTTTTTCCACGAAATGGGTTACCTGTCCATTTTGGGTTAAAATGTTTAACAACGCATTCGGAGTTCCGTTTCCAAGTTGCACTTCCAGTTTTAATTCGTCATTAAGGGATTTAAAATTGGTTTGCTCCAGCGTAAATTGTTGTGTCAGTTCGTACATCAGACGTTCGATATTATCGGATAAAATCCCTACTTCGAAAGCATTGGTACGGTGTTCTTTTTTTACATCGATCAGTTTTCCTTCGATTAATTTGTTCGATTTATGAATCAACGCGATATCGTCACACATTTCTTCCACACTTTCCATACGGTGTGTCGAAAAAATAATGGTGGATCCTTTTTTCTTTAATTCGAGGATTTCGTCTTTGATAATATTGGCATTAACCGGGTCAAAACCGGAAAAAGGTTCGTCAAAAATCAATAATTTCGGTTGGTGCAATACCGTGACCACAAACTGGATTTTTTGCGCCATACCTTTGGAAAGTTCCTGGATTTTTTTGTTCCACCATCCCTGGATTTCCAGTTTTTCAAACCAATATTGCAGTTGTTTTTTAGCTTCCGCTTTCGAAAGTCCTTTTAATTGTGCCAGGTATAACGCCTGTTCGCCCACTTTCATGGTTTTATACAAACCTCTTTCTTCGGGCATATAGCCGATATGTTGTACGTGATGTGGTGCTAATTTTTCACCGTCGAGAATTACTTCGCCGCTATCGGGCATCGTAATCTGGTTAATGATCCGGATCAGGGATGTTTTTCCGGCACCATTCGGACCTAACAGTCCGTATATACTTCCTTTGGGAACTTTTAAAGAAACGCTGTTTAAAGCCGTGTAGTCGCCATATTGCTTTACAACATTTTTAACCTCTAAGATTGAACTCATTTGATTGACTATAGATTTCTGTAAAAGTAAAAAATAGTTACCAAATAGGATTAATTCTTATAAAAAAACCCACCCCTGATTTTCGCAAGGATGGGAAAAATTGCTATGAAAAAGAAATTCACCAGCCTTAGCTAGTGAATTTCAAAAGTATAACTTTTATAATCATTATGAAAACATGTCCTTAACTTTTTCAAAAAATGATTTATCCGATTTTTCCGGTTTCGGGACAAAGTTTTCGTCTTCCAACATTTTCTCAAAAAACTGTTTTTGTTCTTTGTTCAATGTTTTCGGTGTCCATACATTAACGTGTACCAGTAAATCACCGCTACCGTAACTGTTGATACTTGGAATTCCTTTGCCTTTTAATCGCAGAATTTTACCGGATTGTATTCCTTCTTCCAGTTTGATACGTACTTTTCCGTTTACCGTATCGATATCTTTTGAGGTTCCCAAAGCGGCTTCCGGGAAACTGATATACAAATCGTAATGCAGATTTTCACCTTCACGCTTTAATTTTTCGTGTTCCACCTCTTCGATAGCCACGATCAAATCACCTGGAACGCTGTTTCCACCTGGCGCATCGTTTCCTTTTCCGGCAACTTTTAACTGCATACCGTCTACCACTCCTGCCGGAATTTTGATCGATACCGTTTCGTCTTCCATAATCATTCCCTGTGCATCGGCATTGGACGGTTTACTATCGATAATTTGTCCGCTACCACTACAACTATGACACGGAGAAGAGGTTTGCATTCTACCCAGAATCGTATTGGTCACTTTTGTCACCTGACCCAAACCGTTACAGGTTGGACAAGTTTTATAGGTTACCCCTTGCGCCTGAACTTTACGTTTCACTTTGACTTTTTTCTCAACGCCGTTTGCGATTTCCTCCAGTGTTAATTTCACTTTGATACGCAGGTTACTTCCTTTCATACGACGTTGTCCGCCACCGCCACCGAATCCGCCGCTAAAACCGCCGAATCCACCACCGAAAGCGCTTCCGAAAATATCCCCGAACTGACTAAATATGTCGTCCATATTCATATGTCCGCCACCGCCAAATCCACCGGCACCGTCGAAGGCCGCATGACCATATTGATCATAACGTGCTTTTTTGTCAGGATCACTTAGTATCTCATACGCTTCGGCAGCCAGTTTGAATTTTTCTTCCGCTTCTTTATCGCCCGGGTTTTTATCAGGATGATATTCAATCGCTTTTTTTCGGTACGCTTTTTTAATTTGCTCCGGTGAAGCGCCTTTCTCAATACCTAATATTTCGTAAAAATCTTTTTTCATAAACCAAATTATTCCAATTGAAATACTCCGAAGTCGCTAAAAAGGCCTCCGGAGTTTCTATTTTTTAAGCTTTATTGTCCTACCACTACTTTTGGAAAACGGATAATTTTGTCGCCAAGTTTGTATCCTTTTTCGATCACGTCAACAATTTTCCCTTTTAATTCTTCCGACGGTGCCGGAATCAGGGTAATGGCTTCGGCAAAATCCGCATCAAAAGCATCGCCTGCTTTAAGTTCTACTTCTTCAAGGCCTTTCGACACTAATGTCGATTTTAATTTATCATAAATCAGCGTCACTCCTTTTGTCAGGTTTTCGTCACCCAGGTTTTTAGCGATTTCAGGCAAAGCTCTGTCAAAATCGTCCATTACCGGCAATAGGGCCTGTAAAACTTCCTGATTGGCCGTTTTAAACAGATCCAATCGTTCTTTCGAAGTTCGTTTTTTATAGTTTTCAAACTCCGCAAACAATCGTAGGAATTTGTCTTTTTCTTTTGCTATTTCTTCCTGCAATTGTTCTTCAACAGTAAGTTCCGGTTGTGGAATCGCCTGATTTTCTGCTGCATTTTCACCTTGTGCTGTTTCTTTTTCTATGTTTTCAGTATTTTCCTGGCTCATATTTTTAAATATTTTCTTGAACATTTTTCAGTTTGTATCGCTGATTTGGATTGCAAAAGTATTGCCAAATATTTAAAAATGTCAATTTGTCACCTAACATTTTTTTCAAATCCAACATTAACTGTAAAAAAGACAAGGTTTTACCGGCCATCCCCGTATTTTTCCCTACCTAAAAAAGCACAATAAAAACAGCTTTTTAGTGCGATTCGTAATCGAAATTTAATATAATTTTAAGAAATTATTCGATTCGTTTCGATAGATTTGTGGAAACTAAAAATTTATTTTTATGAAAAAAGGCATTTTAAGTTTATTTGTTTTAGCGACTTTATCACTGGCTTCCTGTAAAAAAGAAACGACCAATGAGGCAGAGATCAAAGAAACGGTAGAAGCTCCTGTGACGTCGAACGAAGCAGCCAAGTTTAATGTCGATGCCAAAGCATCTTCCATTAACTGGGTAGGAAGCAAACCAACCGGAAAACACACCGGAACGATCAATATTAAAAATGGTGAACTATATGCCAAAGATGGTGTTATTGAAACCGGAAAGGTTTTTATCGATATGACATCAATTGCCGTAACCGATTTAAAAGGTGACGAAAAAACAACTTTGGAAGGCCATTTAAAAGGTCTTGGAAAAGAAAGCGATGTGGATCATTTCTTTAACACCAAAAAATATCCGGAAGCGGTATTTGAAATTACCAAAGTAACCGAAGAAGCCGGAAAGAAAATGGTTGAAGGTAACCTGACGTTAAAAGACATCACGAAAAGTGTGAAATTCCCGGCTACTATTACTGCCGATGCCAATGGTATCAGTATCGAAAGCGAGCCTTTTACAATAAACAGAACGTTATGGAACGTAAATTATGGTTCTAAATCTGTATTTGACAATTTAGGAGACAAATTTATCAATGACGATATCGAATTAAAAGTTAGCGTAAAAGCAACAAAATAATTATTACTTCATCTTACGATTATGCTACGGAGTGCTGAATATTTTCAGCACTTTTTTTATTTAGGGCCGTAACAGATTGTCCAGCGCTTTATCGAGGAATTTGTATTTAAACTGAAATCCATTATCCAACGCTTTTTGCGCACTCACTTTCTGACTTTCGAATAGTAGTATGTGCATATCGCCCAAAATGAGCTTCATCATAAAACGAGGCGCATTTGGAAGGATTACTTCTTTATTTACCGCTTCGGCGATCGCTTTTATCATTTCCTGACTCGTTACCGGATTGGGCGCAACGGCGTTATAAACACCTGTCCAATTGTTTTCCATCGCAAAATAAATCATATCGGCCAGATCGTGAATATGGATCCAGGACTGAAATTGTTTTCCGGAACCAAAACCGGCTGCCATTCCCATTTTAATTGGTTTGAGCATTTCCATTAAAACGCCCCCTTGATTGGACAACACCAGTCCAAAACGGAGTTTACATATATTAATATTGAGTCTACGGAATTGATCAACGGCGTCTTCCCATTTGAGCACAACGTTTCCAAGAAATGTATCGCTTACTTCTTTCGATTCTTCACTATATAGTACGGTTTGACTATCCGGATAAATCCCGATAGCCGAAGCACTGATAATTTGTCGGACCTGATTTGGATTTTCTTTTAGTACTTTATACAAAAGATTGGACGATAAAATCCGGCTTTCGATAATTTCTTCTTTATAAGCCGAAGTCCATCGTTTTGAAATGGAAGCACCCGCCAGATGTACGATTACATCCACTCCCAACAAGCAGTTTTCATCTATA
The DNA here is from genome assembly GCF_030146175.1 of Flavobacterium sp. GTDB lineage: Bacteria > Bacteroidota > Bacteroidia > Flavobacteriales > Flavobacteriaceae > Flavobacterium. The sequence continues at coordinate 12,782 of NZ_JASLCE010000068.1, forward strand.
ATACCCTGTTCCGGATTCCAGAAAAACCCGTGGTAATAGGATTCTTTTTCTATTTTCTTCCGGGAAGTAGTGAGATAATGAATCGCGATACCGTTTTGCAACAGCAACGCAACCAATTCCTTGCCTACTAAACCGGTAGCTCCGGTAATTAATACTTTCATACACCCTTTCTTTTTCAAAAACACCGACAACAACAAAGCTTACACTCTTTTCATTTTCAGCATTTTATTACAAATTTAAACGCTATATCGGGAATATAAAAGTTATTTAAGTTAGGTTTAACGTAGTAAAATTACCTTTAAAAGATTACTTAATTCGTACACTCCATTCGAATTCCATTTCCGATACCTGATCTCCTTTTTCGTCTTTTCCGATCGATTTCATCCAGAACGTTTGCCCTTCGCCGGTAGCTATGGTATTTTTAATTGCCTCTTCGATCAAATGCCCGTCATTGCAAACAAACGTAATGCGACCTCGCGCTTTTTTTGAAAAATTACCTTTATTATTCGCTACAAGCATCGAAATCTTTTTTCCGCTAAGCTGAATTTGATACATCACCAAAGCACCGGTCGTTAATTCGGCTGCCATGGCTTGAACGGCAAAATACATTGAATTAAACGGATTTTGATTGAACCAACGGTGCTTAACCGTTACTTCGCACGAAGTCTCCGATATTTTCCGAACACGTACGCCACTCCAAAAAGCAGACGGTAACTTAAAGAATAAGAAGGTGTTTAGTTTTGAAGGTGTAAATTTCATAAGGCCCTATTTTTCCATAAAAATACAAAAAATACTATGCGTTCATATAAAATTTAAAAAGTTAAATTAATCCACAATCAGTACAAAAGAACTATTTCATTATTTAGAATAGTCCATGTGAAATACATTTTTGTCCATTTATTCCCTTCCATTAACCTACTAACTTTACGTTAATCCTACTATAATCCGAACAACATGAGCAATCTTACAACTTATTTTATGTATGCCACTATATTAAGCTTACCTATTATAGTAACTCAAAATACAACTTCAATGGATGCCTTATACCAAAAGCAGAGCAATTTCGATTTCATAACAACGGAACGCAACCTGAAAAAAGAACTGGAATTACAAGATATTGTCATTTTTTCAGCAACTGACCATTCCAAAAACGCTTCAGATGTTACTATCAACATGAAACCATCTAAAGTATTTATCATTGGTAATGCAAAAGCTGGAACACCGTTAATGTTGGAAGATCCACTTATAGCGATTGAACTTCCGTTAAAAATACTATTAGTTGAAGACGACCAAAAAAAGGTTTGGGTGTGTTACAAAAATTTAGAACCACTTAAAAACACCTATACTATCCCAAAATCAGCGGAGCAATTAACTTTAATTGATACCAAAATGCATCATATTATTGACAAGATCTGTAAATAAGAAACGACTACCACTCAACACCGTTTTCAATAAGCAGTCTGAAAAAAATTGTACTGACTTTATCATTCTGGATCATTTTTTTGGTATACTTGTAGTAAAATTCCTTACTACAATAAAGGTTGGCAGAAATTCTAAACAACAAGAACAAAATGATACTACAGTTAAGAACGTTATGTCTTTTCAGTTTACTTTTCTCGAGTGTTTTATGTCATGGACAAACAAAATCACTTGCCGAGGAACCCATTAATTTAGAAAACTTTAATTTTAATACAAAAATCGAAGTTCTTGTTCCTGAGAAATACAGAGATGAAAGGGATACCGATTACGAATCTTACCAGTTTTCGTCTCGAAATGGTTCCCCAAATTCCTTTACAAAAAACACCATCTTTATAGACGAAAACAATCCTGAAAAGGGAATTGTCAGAACTGAGTTTTACCAAACGGTTTCCTCTAACAGGAATACAGCTGCCGTATATAAAAACCAAACCTTTAATCGCGTCAGTTTTGCGCTTGATCAGAATAATCAGATTTATGTTGTTTGTGCGGCTGCGATGATCGTAACCGAAAAAGAGCAAAAGGACTTCATTAAAAAACTGAACGGCAATTATGGTCAGTACAAAAAGTACAAGGGAAAATCGGCAAGCAATTATTTTGTCTATGAATGGCAATCAAAAGACAGGATCATACGCTATTCGTCTGTATTTGTCGATGGAAATGATATAATCGAAAAACACCTAGTCGATGAAGAGCATCCTGAAATGGTACCCGAAAAAAAATCCCGTTTTGAAGGCTATTTTTATCTTATTAAAAAACAAAAAATTAAGGATACTAAGAATCTGGAAATGTCCGATTTCGATTTTATCCATTACTAAAAACTGCTGCTAAAGGTGGTTTTACACTGTTATTCCTAAATTACTCCACTTCAAAATCCTTAGATTTTCGAACTTGCCGTTCCATAATGGTTCCAAGCCGGCAGAAACATCCGCTTTAAACACAATTATATTCAAACTACTAACCCAGATTTCAATGTTGTTTTGAAAACATAAAACGTGTTTTTACAAAATAATGCGGCTGTTTCATTTTTGTCTTATTATGCCGCTTACTCTCCTTTTTACACACAAACAACTGATTTACAATATTATAAATCAAAACCCAAAGCAACTCCTTTAATTCAAAATGTTAAAAAAAAGTTAAATCAATGTACTATGCAATACAAGATACCATTCTTTGGCCATATATTTGTATAAGAAAATAATAGCTAATCAATAGTATTATAGAAACGAGAATCAATCATCAATCAAAAAACAATAGTATTATGAACACAACAACTAACGAAAAGAACACTGCGACGATCATGCATCTAAGCACCTTAAGTCAGTATTTTATTCCATTCGGGAATTATTTCTTCCCAATATTAATCTGGGCTTTTAAAAAAGACAAATCGGATTTTGTGGATTACAACGGAAAACAAACCCTTAATTTTCAGTTAAGCATGTTGTTATACTCTCTAATCCTATTATTAGTATCGGTGCCGATATTGCTGTATACGATTTTTAAAAACATTTCATTTAGCAATTTTGACGGTAGCGACCTAATCATCCGCGAAATGTCGACAGCTAATATTTCGGGAATCGTAATTGTAGCCGCAATTGCCGCACTGTTATTCTGCTTTTTAAAAGTAATGGAATTTTTCCTGGTGATTTATGCCGCGGTAAAAAGCAGTAACGGACAGAAATACCATTACCCATTAAGTATCAACTTTTTAAGATAAAAAAATCAATCATCAATCACATCATCAATCATCAATCAAAAAATGAACAGTTTAATCTCAAAAAAGAAATTCTATGAACATTGAGAACACTAAAGCTCAGATGCGCAAAGGAATTCTGGAATTCTGCATCCTCTCCGTGATCAAGGAAAAAGATGCGTATACATCCGAAATTCTGGACACCCTAAAAAACGCAAAACTACTCGTTGTGGAAGGCACCGTATACCCTTTGTTGACCCGGTTAAAAAACGACGGATTATTAAATTACCGTTGGGAAGAATCGACCTCCGGGCCACCGAGAAAATACTACAGCCTAACCGAAGAAGGACACGAATTTTTAAAAGAATTAAATAGTACCTGGACAGAACTATCTGATGCAGTAACCATTATAACCAGCCAAAACCAATAGCCATGAACAAAACAGTAAGTATAAATTTAGGAGGTTTTTTCTTTCATATAGATGAAGACGCCTTTCAGAAATTGAACCGATACTTCGATGCAATCAAGCGCTCCTTATCCCCTGATGGCCGGGACGAAATCATGAATGACATCGAAAGTAGAATTGCAGAACTTTTGTCGGAGAAACTTTCGAGCGACAAACAAGTAGTAAGTCTAAACGAGATCGATCAGGTTATCGCCGTAATGGGTCAACCGGAAGATTACCGACTGGAAGACGATACCGATACTCCGAAACAGACTTATACCACCCATTCATCCAACGGTTCCAAAAAACTATACCGTGACAAAGAAAAAGGAATGCTGGGTGGTGTAGCGGCCGGTTTTGGACACTATATCGGACTGGATCCGCTTTGGTTACGAATCATTCTGATCTTATTAACATTGGCCGGATTCGGAGCCGGAATTGTAGCCTATATCATTTTATGGATTCTGGTTCCGGAGGCAAAATCTACGGCAGAAAAGCTGGAAATGACCGGAGAAGCGATTACGATATCGAATATCGAAAAGAAGGTTCGTGAAGGCTTTGGGGAAATCACCGACAAGATCAACAATCTTGATCATCAAAAAATAGCCGATGAAGCCAAAAGCGGTGCTACAAAAGTAGCCACAACTATAGAGGATGTTTTTCTGGTAATTTTTAAAGTTTTTGCCAAAGTAATCGGCGCTATAATCGTGATCTTTTCCTTAATGGGATTAATCGGAATCGTGGTAACCTCCTTTATGATGATCTTTACCGCAGCGATACCCAACTCCCCTTTCTTTGACTTTATGAATGCGTTTAACTATACCGATATGCCGATGTGGTTATTGGGTCTGCTAACGTTTTTAAGCATTGGAATTCCGTTATTTTTCTTCTTCCTGTTGGGATTGAAAATTCTGGTAAACAACCTGCGTTCTATCGGGAATGTAGCGAAGTTCACCTTATTGGGAATCTGGATTATTTCATTGATCATGTTGATCTACTTAGGAATCCGTCAGGCGACAGAAGTTGGTTTTGAAGGCAAAGTAGTCGAAAAAAAGAATATCGATTTAACCGTTAACGACACCTTACATATCAAGATGCGTTTTAACGATTATTTCTCCAAAACAGCCGATAGCGACACGGAATTCCGATTTGCACAGGATTCGGCACAAAACGAGGTAATTTATTCCAACAATATTGAAGTACATATACTAAGAACGTCGGAAGCACCTTATGTTCAAATCGAAAAAGTAGCCGGAGGACATTCGTTATCCGATGCGCGCAAAAGAGCTGAAAAAATCAAATATAACTTTGAAATTAAAGACAATACGTTATTCTTAGACAACTATTTACTGACCGGTATCGTAAATAAATACCGCAACCAAAAAGTTAGAGTATACCTATATCTTCCGGAAGGCCTTATTATTCATCCGGGTGAAAATGTAGACGATTATCTGGAAAACAATTATTCGAATTATTACCTGCAAGGTGGTAATGATCAATACCACTACCGTGTTGAAAAAGAAGAATTAAAATGTCTGGACTGCCCAATAGATGAAAATGGAGAGTGGAATGAAGATGACGCCGACAGCACTAGCACCACAACCGTAACCATTAACGGGCAAGGCGTTCAGATTAAAGAAAATTCCAAAAAAGAAATCACCAAAAGTGTTGAAGGTGTTGAATTACGAAAAGATAAAATCATTATCAACACCAAATAAATGAATTGCGGTAAAGTTGGCCGATGCGAAAGTCGACTTTACCGTTTCAAAAAGAGCATCAACCAACCATCAAAAAACGAATATTATGATCAAACTAGCTATTCATTTTGCAAAAATAGTAATTGCAGCGACAGCAGCATTACTATTCGGTTCCTGTAACAACATCAACATGCCTAACTTTCAAAAAGTTGACGGTGACGGTCATGTAACCACTCAAACACGAAATATCACCTCAAACTTTACCTCTATTTCAGCTTCCCGCGGATTAGAAATCGTTCTGGTACAAGCTCCTGAAACCAAAGTAACCGTTAAAGCCGATAGCAATTTACAAGGCCATATCAAAACGGAAGTAGTCGAAGGCGAATTGCAAATTACGTCCGATGTCAATATCCGAAATGCGGAATCGAAAACCGTATATGTAGCACTTCCCAAACTGGATTCTTTTCAGGCGTCAAGCGGCGTAAGTGTAAGCAGTACCAATATGTTACGCAACAACACCATTGCTTTTTCATCCAGTAGTGGCAGTAATATCACTGTAAAAGTAAGCGCCGAAACCGTTAGTTGTGAAAGCAGCAGTGGTAGCGAAATAAAAATTACCGGTGAAGCAAACCGTCTGGAAACGGATTCTTCCAGTGGAAGTAGCATCGTTGCACGTGATTTTACGGTAAAAGATGCGACCGCAGATGCTTCAAGCGGAAGCAGTATTGTACTCAATGCTACGCAAAGTCTTACTGCCGAAGCAAGCAGTGGCAGTTCGGTTTCCTATATCGGAAGTCCAAGCCTTCTAAAAAAGAAAGTCTCATCCGGTGGCAGTGTGTCACCTTACTAATAAATCGGAAGCATCGCAATCGCGGTGCTTTTTTTTAGGATTAATTTAAGGTAATCAACCGCGAAAATAGCCGGTGCGCAGTTATTTTTTACCTAAATTTGCGTTTCAAATTCAAATAGTTCATGAAAAAAACGATTTTATTATTTGCCCTATTACTCACAGCAACGCTTACATTTGCTCAGAAAAAAGAAAAACTAAAAGGTTCTAAAATTGTAACCGTTACCCAAAAAGATGTTGAAAAATTTGAAAACCTGGAATTTGAAGATAATCTTGAAGTATTCCTGGTAAAGGGAGACAAACAGGCTCTGGAAATTGAAGCCGATGATAACCTTCACGAATCTATCAAAGCCGAAATGTACGGCAGTACCCTACGCGTTTACACCGATAAAGACATTTCGAATGCTAAAAAACTAAGTGTTCGCGTTACCTATACCAACGATTTAAAAATGATTTCGGCTAAAAATGAAACCAAACTAAACGCTTTGGCCGATTTACAACTGGATAACATCACAGTAAAAAATTTCGATTATTCGAAGTCTTTTTTAAATGTAAAATCATCGTCTTTTACAATTCTGCTAAATGATAAAAGTAAAGCCGAATTAAATGTAAAAGCCGAATTTGCTGCTTTTGAATTGAGTAAAAATGCCGATTTAAAAGTTTTAGTTGCTACCGCAGAGTCCAAAATTGACTTGTATCAGAAATCCACAGCTACTATCGAAGGTGATTCCGGTATTTCTAAAATCCGATTGGATAATAACGCGACCTTAAACGCTAAGAAATTTTCGGTAACCGATATGGAACTGATCACCGAATCGTATACTACCTGTACGGTAAATGCACTTAAAACGATTAGCATCTTTGCCACCGGGAAATCCGAAATTCAGTTATTCGGAGCGCCAAAAGTCGACATGAAGAATTTTGCCGATAACGCGACCTTATATAAGAAACAACAATAAATAAAAAAGCTCCTCTAACGAGGAGCTTTTTTTATATCGAAAAGTATTCACTTACTCTTTTGAAGCCAAATATCTTTCGGCATCCAAGGCTGCCATACATCCAGTTCCGGCGGCTGTAATTGCCTGACGGTATACATGATCGGCCGCATCACCGGCTACAAAAACACCCGGTACGTTGGTTTTAGAAGTCCCCGGTTCGTTGATGATATATCCGGTTTCATCCAGTTTGATATACTCTTTAAAAATATCGGTATTCGGTTGGTGACCAATCGCTACGAAAAATCCGGTAACCGGAATTTCTTTTAGCTCTCCGGTAGTTCTGTTTTTCACGCGTACTGCAGTAACCACCTGTCCGTCGCCAATTACCTCATCAGTCTCGGTATTTAACAGGATTTCGATGTTTTCGGTTTTACGAACACGATCTTCCATGATACGGGATGCACGGAATTTTTCGCTACGCACTAACATTGTCACTTTACGACACAATTTAGACAAGTAGTGTGCTTCTTCACAGGCACTATCACCGGCTCCTACGATAATCACATCCTGATTGCGGTAGAAAAATCCGTCACAAACGGCACAAGCCGAAACACCACCTCCTAATTGCAGGTATTTTTGTTCGGATGGCAATCCTAAATATTTAGCAGAAGCACCGGTACTGATAATTACCGTCTCACAATGGATTTCTTTTGTATCGTTGATCCAAACTTTATGTACAGATCCGGAAAAGTCCACTTTTGTAGCCCATCCGTCTCTAACATCGGTACCAAAACGTTTAGCTTGTTCCTGTAACTGTACCATCATTTCCGGTCCGGTTACACCATCCGGATAGCCCGGAAAGTTTTCCACTTCGTTTGTTGTTGTTAATTGTCCGCCCGGTTGTGTTCCCTGGTATAGCACCGGATTCATGTTTGCTCTGGCTGCATAGATCGCTGCGGTATATCCGGCAGGTCCCGAACCAATAATCAAACATTTTACTTTTTCAATGGTATCTGACATAATCTGTTTTTATTTTTTTAGCGATAGCAAATGTAAGCCTTAATTAAAAAAGATGTATACAAAATGGATTAGTTTTAACTATGCTAAAATAAATATGATTTATTTTTCAAAAACGTTTTGCATTTTAAAATTAAGTTCTATATTTGCACCCACAATAACAGACCGCACGGGGTGTAGCGTAGCCCGGTCATCGCGCCTGGTTTGGGACCAGGAGGTCGCAGGTTCGAATCCTGCCACCCCGACAGAAAGGAATCACTATTTAGTGGTTCCTTTTTTTATACACTTTACTTAAGCAATGTAATTATTAATAGGAAGTAAAAGTTTCTACTTAGAAATAAGCAATCCTTTACATTTTAAAGTATTCTCCCCTATCTTTTTTTTGTCATTATAAACCGAAAAATTAAAAAACATCAAGTTCGTACAACGCAACATCTAATTGTATATAGCTTATAAGTTTCCCAAAACACTGACTACGTATATAAAATTTTTCACTTCCCTTACTTATTGCACAACCTTTCCGTCTAATATTCAAAAAGTTACCGATTAAGTTATTTTTAATTAAAAAAAATAAGCAAATAGTACTGATTAATTAAAATTATGTTTTATATTTGCACTCGCAAGGACGAAATAAGTCTAAAGCGGGGTGT
>NZ_JASLCE010000122.1 GCF_030146175.1 Flavobacterium sp.
AGGGACTCGAACCCACGACCTGCTGATTACAAATCAGCTGCTCTAGCCAGCTGAGCTACACCGGCATCAGTAATAAAAAAGTCCGCTATTTCTAACGGACTGCAAATGTATAGAATTTATTTTTTAATCAAAACATTTTTCATCTTTTTTTTATTTCTTCTTAAATTTATTTTAGAAACAAATTCATAAAGTCCTCAAAAAGAATCCTGTTGCTTAAATATGTGTTCTTATCCTACCTTTTCTTTTTAATAATAAACGCTCTAAAGAATCCGCAGACAGGTCGACTGCCTCTTCAAAACTTTTGCTTTGTTTTTTCACTACAAATTCGTCTCCAGGAACACTGATTTTTACCTCCACTATTTTATTCTCTTTATCGCTGGTATTTTCAACTTTCAAAAACACGTCGGAAGAAACAACTTTGTCGTAGTACTTTTCTAATTTCCCTAATCTGTCATGAACAAAACCAATTAGCTTCTTGTCAACATTAAAATTGACAGCCTGAACATTTACTTTCATAATAAAAACTTTTAATGGGTTAATTTTCGGAATTATCACGACTTCTGGGATGCGCGTCCCGGTATACTTTTTTTAACTCAGCCAGACTGCTGTGTGTGTAAATTTGGGTCGACGACAAGCTAGCATGTCCTAACAATTCCTTAACTGAATTTATATCGGCACCATTGTTCAGCAAATGCGTCGCAAAGGTATGCCTAAGAACGTGCGGACTCTTTTTTACCTTTTCAGAGACAGTACTAAAGTAATCATTTATTAATCGATAAACAAACGATTCACTGACTTTGTTCCCTTTTTGGCTCAATATTAACAAATCATTATCCACTATCGAAATTAACTTTTTTCTTTCCGTAAGATAACGATTAATTAATTTGTCTGTACAATCCAAAACGGGCAGCAAACGCTCTTTATTGCGCTTCCCTAAAACTTTTAACGTTTTCGAATACGCATTATAATCCACCCATTTTAACCCTATTAATTCCGAACGCCTTAACCCCAACGTATAGAAAAGCTCCACGATCAGACGGTTGCGGATTTCCTCAAACCCATCGTCTTCTCCCAACTCTTCAAAAACCCGATCCAGCTCTTTTTCCGAAAACGGAATCTGAACCTTTCGCGCCACTTTTAACGCCTTATGTTTTTGAAGCGGATTAACCTCTATTTGCTTTGTTTTTAATAAAAACCGATAGAACGACTTTAAAGAAGACACTTTGCGGTTTACCGAAAGTGTCGCCATTCCCGATTCGACCAACGTTACAATCCAGGATCGAACATGACTGTAGTTTACTTTTTCCAGCGCCACTTCAAAACCCTGCTCTTCCAGAAAGGCCGCAAAAAACTGCACATCATTCACATAAGCCGTCAATGTGTGTCGCGAGTAGTTTTTCTCTTTCTGAAGATAGTCCTGATAGGCCTGTAAAGTTGTTCGCATACAAATAAAAAAACCGTTAGCAACAAAGTTAAAAAAACTTTGCCGCTAACGGCTATAGTAAAATTCAAAAACTACTAATTCTCTAAAGAATCTCTTAGTGTCTGAATATAAGCTGCTTTTTGAATCTGAGCTCTTCTTGTTACTGACGGTTTCGTGAATGCCTGACGACTTCTTAATTGTCTAACAACTCCCGTTTTGTCGAATTTTCTTTTGTAACGTTTTAACGCTCTATCAATATTTTCTCCGTCCTTAATTGGTATAATCAACATAATATAACACCTCCTCTCGTTAATGGGTGCAAAAGTATAACTTTATTTTTGATTACAAAACAGAAAACAACATTTATTAAGCACATACACCCTAAAATGCCCTTATATGCGTTATTAAACACACCTGACAGGTTTTAAAAACCTGTCAGGTGTAATTCAGGTGTACTAAAAAACCCGGTCTGTTGACCGGGTTTTTATACAATATGATCAATTTATTATCCTTTTAGAATATTTCTGGAGATAACCAGTTTCTGAATTTCAGTGGTTCCTTCTCCGATCGTACATAGTTTGGAATCTCTATAGAATTTCTCAACCGGGAAATCTTTAGTATATCCATAACCACCGTGAATCTGAACGGCTTCATTAGCTACCTTAACACAAACTTCCGAAGCATACATTTTAGCCATAGCTCCTAGTGTTGTTACCGGTTTGTGGTTATTTTTAAGGAACGCCGCTTTGTGTAGCAATAATTCCGATGCTTCAATTTCGGTTGCCATATCCGCTAGTTTAAAGGAAATCCCCTGGAATTCGCTGATCGCTTTTCCAAACTGGTGACGCTCTTTCGAATATTTTAAAGCCGCTTCATAAGCTCCTTTCGCAATTCCTAAGGATAAAGCTCCAATTGAAATACGTCCGCCATCCAAAATTTTCATCGCCTGGATAAATCCTTCACCTACTTCTCCCAAACGGTTGGCATCCGGAATACGACAATTGTCAAAAATCAATTCTGCCGTTTCGCTGGCACGCATTCCCAGTTTGTTTTCTTTTCTTCCACTTGAGAATCCCGGTGTTCCGTGTTCGATTACAAAAGCAGTCATTCCTCTGGAATCTCCTTTTTCACCGGTACGAACGATTACTACCGCAACATTACCCGATTTAGCATGCGTGATAAAGTTTTTTGCTCCGTTGATCACCCACTCATCACCGTCTTTAACCGCAGTGGTATTCATTCCACCCGCATCCGAACCAGTATTGTGCTCAGTTAATCCCCAAGCTCCAATCCACTCGGCTGTCGCTAATTTTGGAATCCATCTCTTTTTCTGCTCTTCATTTCCGAATGTCAGGATATGGTTGGTACAAAGCGAGTTGTGTGCCGCTACCGATAAACCAATTGAAGGATCTACTTTTGATATTTCTTCTACAATAGTAATGTATTCATGGTAACCCAAACCGGATCCGCCCAGTTCTTCCGGTACTAAAACCCCCATGAATCCCATTTCTCCTAATTTTTTGAATAAATCGACAGGAAAAGTCTGCGCTTCGTCCCATTCCATAATATTAGGACGAATGTTTTGTTCGGCAAAATCTCTGATCGACTGAGCGATCATCGCTTGCGTTTCATTGTATTCAAAATTCATTTTGCTGTTTGTTTGTTTAAAAATCCAAATATAAGGCAATTATATCAACTTTTTCAACTGGGAATTCTTTAATTTTTGTTAAGTCTTCTTTGGATTTTATCGGGCCAATCATACTCCGATAGGTGATCATCTGCTTTGCAATCCCGTATCGGAAATACGGAAACTGCGCCAATTCTTTTAGCGAGGCGTTATTAATATCGATCTTTGTTATTTCCGGCGGAGTCAGTACCGGGAAATGCCGGATCAGTTGCTCGACCACTTCGTCCGACAATCCCCAGATATAGCGGAATTGTTCTGTACTGACAAACGCACCGAATTTTTCTTTTTCTTTTATAATCCGTTCGGATAAGGCTTCCCCTATTCCGTATATTTTTCGCAGCTCCTCGCGGGTAGCTTTGTTAATATCAATCCGGAACTCTTTTTTTTCCTGTCGCTTTGCTATCGGATACGAAACCGTTTGTGTTTTAGGTGTTTTTTGATTGACCCAATCCGGGAATTTAAAGTAGGGCGCTATTTCGGCAAGTCGTTTTTCGTCCATTTGGGTAACCTGACGAAATTCCACTACCGAGTTGACATATTTATTTTGAGAGCGAAAATGCTGTAACCGATCGATTTCGGCTACCGTCATTCCCAGCATGTATCCTTTATAATCGGAAATAAAATTCGGATTAAACGGCTGTAGTTTGATTTTGGATGTTTGATTCTCCCGTTTGAGACTGTCGATTGTGATTTGCTGCGACAGCCATTTTTCGGCTTCCGGATTTGTCACAGGGGTGTATTGCAATTGTCCGGTAAAATAAATCAGAAGTTGTATGCCCAGTAGTACCAACAACAATACAAAAATACCACTTCGCTGCGCCCGCGTATACTTTAGTCCGTATTTGTTGTTGCTGTCCATTTTTTATCAGAGGTCAAAAACGGAACTCCGTTTGGTATAAACCATATCTTTTAGGCGTAGCCAGAATGCCAGCGTCAGATAGACCCCAAACCACAAACCTACCGTAAAAAACGACAGGTAAATAAAAAACAGCCGAACACTCGTTGCCCGCATCCCTAAACGGTCGGCAAGTCGTGACGACACTTCAAATCCGTGTTTTTCAAAAAAATGACGTATGTTGGTGATCAGGTTCATCTGTTTTTAATTTGATTCAAAAATACGTTTTTCCTGTTGATTATCCCAATAGCTTTTTTCCGATATCACAATGCAGGCATCTTTTATAATTACAATATTCTTTTTTTAATTGTAACATCGCCTGACTATCGAAAGCACTTTCGATCGTTATTCCCAATTGTTTAAACCGGTCGGTAATACCATTCCGTTCCGGTGCTATTTCCCGTGCCATGTCCAGTAATTCTTCCGAAAAATCATTTCCGAGATAACGGGCATATAAAAATCGCAGCGGCAAAATGGCGTTTATAAAAAGTAATTGCCGGAAACTTATGCTTATCTTTTTGACTTTCTCTTTTCCGGGACTTACCGTATCAAACCGATAATGGGTATTCCAATATTCCGGCATTTCAACAGTAAAGATCTTATAAAATGCATCAAGCGTATTACAATGAATAAGAACATCAAATAAATTCGAATGCTTTTGATACAATCCGGCCAATTGTACCAATCGGATCGTTGGAAAATTATCCGGTCGTACTTTATAAAATTGCAACGGGATACCACCTTTCCAATGAAACCGGTACTTTTTCCTTAGTTCCTTCCATTTTCGCTTACGATCACAAAAATACCGATCCTCCTTATCTTCGTCCAATAACGCTGCCATACCCAAAAACAGTGCTTCGAGATTGCCTGCGACATATCGTTCTTTTCGGATAATGGTAAACGGGACAGCTCTTGCAATCTGATAAAAAGCTTCGCTATTGCTGTTTAATCCGAAGCTTTTCGCCAGACAACAAAACAAGGTTGCTTCCCAGTCGTTTTTATTTTCTTTTAACAGTATCTGAATCGGTTTTACTTTTCGTTCCAAACGTTCTAAAAAAAGGCGTTCTTTCCATTTTAGCCAAAAAATTGGTTCGATTGTGAGCAGGTCTTTTTCACAGAAAATCCAGTTTTTCGCTTTTATCAATCGATAATAATCCGATAAGAATTGATCCGGAACATAGTCTTTCAGTACCAATACCGGGATTTCGGAATCGTCGGGACGGAAAACAGCGATATCATGTTCCCAGACCACATGCAGAATTACATGGTCGTATTTTTTATTGATCTCGTGTCGGTGATGGTACCAATCGGACGATTTTAAATGAATTTCCACATTACCCCCCCAATGTTGGTTTCCGATAATTAAACGAGCATTAAAAAAATCCGGCCCGTCTTCTTTGTGGTATTGCCCGGGATTAAGGACTTGTAGTGCTTCCCCTTGTATTGTTTTTAGTGGCAATGCGGTAATCTTCTGGTATTGCCAGATATAGTGTAAAAAAATTTCCTGCATGGCGTATAAAGTAAATCTCTAATTTAAGAAAAATTTATCTTTGCATCTCGACCAACTAAAAAATGAAAAAATTATTCGCCCTCGTATTAGTATTACATTTTGGAATACTATATGCCCAATTGGATGTCATTCCGTCCAATGGTTATAAGATCACCTATCAGAGAAGTTCAAATGGAAAAGTACTCGAAAACCAGGATCCGATTTTGGTTTTTGCGACAACTGATCAAACTACATTATTGTCCAGTGTCAGGATTCAATCGGGTAAAGCCGCTTATCCTTACGAGCAGACTTTTATCGATCTGAACAATCGTCGTTTTACACAACTGGCATTTTTAGGCAACGATAAAAATGCTGCGACCACCGATAGTATTGCACTATCCCAGCAAACATTTACGCTTAGCTCCGAAACCAAAACCCTATTAGGCTACAAATGCCGAAAAGCCAAAACCGTTGTTAATTCCAATACGATCGAGCTTTGGTTTACGACCGACTTAAAAGTAAAAGGCGCGCCTACCGTATTGGGAGCCGATCTGGGATTGGTACTCGAAATGGTGCGCAACAATAATTTTGTGATTACCGCCACTACAATTGAAAAACAAAAGAAAATCTCGCCCCGTTGGATGGCTTTCCATGGCTTTAATGGCCCGACGACCGACTTGCTGACGTATCGCGATTTGCTTTGGAAAAGTCGGTTTACCACGATATCCGTTTTTAAAGACGAAATTCTAAATTTTTCGGATCAGTCCCAATCCAATGATAGTATACTGCGTTTTGCCAATGGTACCGTTATTCTGAAAAAAGTAAGCTTTCCGGAGATTCCTGCCGGCAGTCTGATTTTTGCCGAATTACAGGAACAATCCAATGGTGATGCCTATGATCGCACCGGTTCCGTTTTTGTAATTCCGGAAGATCAGCCGCATTCCTTTTTAGACGGTTTGAAAAATGGCGTAAAATCCCTTCCGGTTTATGATAACGGAAATGGAAAACAGTATCAGGGTATTGTTCGTACTACTAATTATAGTCCGTTATTGGAATTAATGCGTTTCTTTACTCCGTTTGGGATCAAACAATACAATCATATCGCTTTAAAAGATAAAAAATGGCACGAGATCGTCCCGTATCGTCAGGATATTTCGGAACTACAAAGTGCCTTAAACCATAAGACCGTATGGGTTGGGACTTTTATCGGAAATTATGATAAAGGTGGTCATAAAATCAGTTTGGATATCACGATTCATGCAGGAGACAAACCCGCTACCGGCAATCGTTTTGTTTTACCCCTGTTTAATACAACCAACGTAATGGAAATGGCCGGACAGGATTATGCGACCCTATTTAATACTGACAAAGGCCTCGAGGTTACGTTCGATTTACCCAATGCTGTTCCCAATGCACAACTTCGCTATATAACCACAGGTCATGGCGGTTGGGAAAATGGTGATGAATTTGTCCCTAAAAAGAACCGGATTTTCCTGGATCAGCAGGAAGTATTTGCTTTTATACCCTGGCGACAGGATTGTGGTTCGTACCGTTTGTTTAATCCCGCTTCGGGGAATTTTAACAACGGCTTGTCTTCATCCGATTACAGTCGTTCCAACTGGTGTCCGGGAACCGTAACCAATCCGGTTATGATTGATCTGGGCGATCTGAAAGCCGGTAAACACACGATACAGATTCGTATTCCACAAGGCGCACCGGAAGGAAACAGTTTTAGCTCCTGGAATGTCTCCGGTGTATTGATCGGAAATTAAAAAAGTGCCGTTTGTAAATTACAAATGGCACTTTTTATTTTTAAACCGACAGGCTTAAAATGCTTTTAAAATTACGCTTTTTTAAACCTGACAGGTTTTGGAAACCTGTCAGGTTTGTAACGTGTATATTCTTTATTTTATCGAATTGATAATATCGTGTTTGGTGATGATATGGTGTTTTCCATTTCCTAAATCGACCAAAACCGCCTGATTATCTTTATTGATCAGTTTTGATACTTCGTCAATCGGAGTTCCCAGTTTTACAATCGGGAAAGCAGCTCCCATTACTTCACGGATTGGCTTATCCGCTACATTTTTATCGGCTACATAACTCTGGAATAAATCCGTTTCGTCTACAGAACCTACAAATCCCGTAACATCGATTACCGGAATCTGAGAAATTTTGTGTTTGCGCATTCTTTCAATCGCATGCGATACTAATTCTTCCGTACGCACTACAACCAATGGTTTGTCGATATGCTCTTTGATCAAGTCTTCTGCTTTTGTAATTTCTTCATCAAGGAAACCTCTTTCGCGCATCCAATCGTCATTAAACATTTTTCCAACATATCGGCTACCGCTATCGTGGAATAACACTACCACCACATCTTCCGGTTTAAAGTGCTCTTTTAACTGGATTAGTCCTTTTATCGCTGCTCCGGCAGAGTTCCCTACAAAGATTCCTTCTTCCAATGCAATTCTACGGGTATACACCGCGGCATCTTTATCGGTTACTTTTGTAAATCCATCGATTAGTGAAAAGTCAACGTTTTTAGGAAGGATGTCTTCTCCGATTCCTTCGGTGATATAGGAGTAAATTTCGTTTTCATCGAAAATACCGGTTTCGTGGTATTTTTTAAATACCGATCCGTAGGTATCGATTCCCCAGATTTTAATATTCGGGTTTTTCTCTTTTAAATATTTTGCCACGCCGGAAATGGTTCCACCGGTTCCCACACCTACTACAAAGTGTGTGATTTTCCCTTCGGTTTGTTCCCAGATTTCCGGTCCGGTTTGTTCGTAATGTGCAATCGCATTCGACGGGTTGTCGTATTGGTTTACATACCATGCATTAGGTGTTTCTTCGGCCAAACGTTTTGATACCGAATAATACGAACGCGGATCCGTTGGTTCTACGTCTGTAGGACATACCACTACTTTGGCCCCTACCGCGCGAAGAATATCCATTTTCTCTTTGGACTGTTTATCCGAAATCACACAGATCAATTTGTAACCTTTAACAATCGCTGCCAAAGCCAATCCCATTCCGGTATTTCCGGAAGTTCCTTCGATAATGGTTCCACCCGGTTTTAAACGTCCGTCGGCTTCCGCATCTTCGATCATTTTAACCGCCATACGGTCTTTTACCGAATTACCCGGATTAAAGGTTTCTACTTTTGCCAATACCAAAGCGTCTACTTCTTTGGTTACTTTATTTAGTTGAACCAAAGGCGTGTTCCCTATGGTTTCCAATATGTTTTTTGCGTATTTCATTAGTATATAATTTCTAAAAAAGTATGTTTTGTCCGCCAAAGATATTGCAATTTGACGTATTATAAAATGTTGCTAACGCGCCCTTAACTAAAGAAATTCCATACCAGTCCGAAACGCACCATAAAATCGTGATACGGGTTGTTCGGATCGGAATAATATTTATAGCCCGAAAAACTGGAATTAAAATGTTCTGCTTTTAAATAAATTCGCGTGCGTTTGATTTTGGCATTGATAAAGAAATCAAGCATTGGGAAATTTCCGATTTCTTTTTCCTGTTGGATATAGAATTCACCCAATAACGGATTGTAGGTATTCGCGTAATATTTTGTAAAGTAATTTAACGTCACCCCCATTTGCAGGTATAAGGCTTTTGAAAAATAGTGATCATTAAAGTATAAGGAGTTACGCGTCACAAATTCCGGTACGTTTAGTATTTTGTCTGTCTGATCAACTTTTTGGTACAGGAAGGTATTGTCCAAACCAAATTTACCCACTTTAAATTCACGTCCTACTTTAACCGAAAAGTAATTGATGGTATTTCCGTATTGTTGCGGAGAAACGAGAACCTGAGTCGCATCGGTACTCGTATCGGCAAAATACAAATGATCATCTAATATGCTATATTTTACCGAAGCATCCAACCATTGTGTTTTGGCATCGAATTCAACGTTTTTAATTTTTTCGTTTTTAAAGTTGTTCGTCCAATTATAGAAGATATAACCACTCTGATATAAATTGTAGTTCAGATCCGGAAGTTTATTCATGTTTTGGAAACGCAATGTAAAAACGTTACGCGTGTCCCAGTTATAGCGTACCGTTCCTTCAATTTTTGCCAGTGACTGGTCGGTTATTGAATTGGACACTAACAGCGTTCCTTTCCATTTGTCTTTATAGTAGGTATATTGTGCGCCATACGAATTGATCTTGTCATTTAAGCGGTTTGGTACTCTAATCGAGGCATCATCATTCATAACTGTACTGTTATAAAAATAATTGTAACGATAGTCTTCCAGATAAAACTCCAGATCACCAACATTTTGGTTGGAATAGGCTACACCTACTTTATTATAGAGGCTGTTAAATCTTGTTTTATTACTGATGGCACTGGTATAGGAATCACCGAAACGTTCGTTGGCGGTTGGTTGCGAATAATCGAAGAATTTATATTCGTAATTAAAACGATGCAGGAAGACCAAACTGTTCGGATTATTTTTATTGAGTCGGAAACTATGATCAAAAAACACCCGTTTTCCTTCGAGTGACGATTTGGTGTCGTCGCTAAAATAGACATCCAGACGCGCACGGTCGTCATAAGGCGGAATACTGTTTTCGAATTCTTCCAGGTTTTTCACACCTCCGTTTTCATGATTCAGGATATCCTGAATGGCTACGTGGAATTTTAAATTATACCGGTTATCCGTGGTGTGATAACTGGTTATAAATCGGAAATTACCGGTACTCGAAAGCTGGTTTACATATTTACCCAACGAACGCAGTCCTTTATAGCCGATGGAAAAATTCAGATTTTTAGAGGTATTCAATGAGATAAAGGCGTCCAGGTTTTGTCCCTGTTCCATCACCGATTTATAGTAAAGCTCGGTCATTGGCGTTGGCATCGAATAGTATTTAATATCCTCGGCCCGCATAAAATTAAATGTCTTTGCTTTAAATCCGAATTCCGGATAAGCGTTATAGGCAGTCAAACCGTAGTCGAGTGTATTATAGGTTTGCCCTTCGTTTGGAAAAGGCATCAATCCGAAAATATCCTTGCGCAAGTAGTTTAGTTCATAATCCTTTTTGATGGTTAATGAAGTATCCACAAAGGTAGTATCGCGATCCAACGTAATAATTTTATATTGATCGATTGGCGCAAAATGGGTTTTATTGTCCGAACCCCGAAGTGATTTTTTAGGCTTTATTGAATCCTTTACCGGCTCCTGCCCCAACATCGCAAAAGAACATAACAGTACTACCGCTATAAAAAGATGCTTCATAATTCTATATTAGAATCGCAAAGGTATTAGAAATTTACAAATAATGCAGCTATTCTGTAAAATGAGCTATAATTTATCGTTTTATCAAAAAAAAGCGCCCCGATTGGGGCGCTTTAAAAATATATTTATTTAAAAATTATTTTTTGTTTTTTTTCAAACCAGCTTTTGCTTTGAAAGCAGCAGCCATTTTGTTAACGTTTGATGCAGATCTACCTTGAGCAATAATGCTATTGTCATTTGGATTTAAGATCGTGAACACACCATTTTCTACTTTCACAGCAGCGATCAAAGTGACATCACCGTTTCCAGCACCAGCACTATTCTCACCTTGTGAGTTAGAAGTTAAGAATCCTGTAGTTTGTGTGTAAGAACCAGCTTGTAAAGTAGCAGAACCACCTCTTACATAGTCAACAGTGATTGGAATGTTGAATTCTGGTAAACCAGCAGCAGGAACTCCTGCATCACCATAAAGGTATCCAACGATTAAGTAAGTACCATTTGGATAATCAGCCAAAGGCATTACTAAATGCTCTGGACAGTCACCAGTTTGTGCTCCGTCTCCAATAGGGTTGAAACCAGTATCAAAAACCAAGATGTCTACGTCATAATCGATATCACAAAGTGAATAAGTCTGACCTCCAGCTTCGAATGTTTTATCCCAAGCAAGTGTCAAATCTAATTCATCTTTCACAACGTTTTTGATCGTAATGTTAACAGTCTGATCAATTGTTCCGTTCATGTTGTGAGCCCCTGTAAGTTTTAAAGCAAGTAATTCATCTTGCTCATACTCATTATCAAGGACAGTTGGAATAGTAATTGTATACGTAGATGTGTTAGCCGGGAAAGTTACTAAAAAACCATCCGTTCCTAATCCATCTTCAGCTCCTACTTCTAAACCAGGCAATGTAAAATCATCACCTAAAGTAGCCGTGCTGTTTCCTAAAACCTCCAGTTTAACTTCCATTGGAACGTTAGAAACTTTACTCGTTTTAAGTACAAGCGTAACCGCATCACCTTCATTTACCGTATAGGCAGAAAATTCAGGGGAAATTGCTGGTTTTTCGTTGTAAACAAAGTCCGGATCATTATCATTACAGGAAACAAACGCTAATCCTGAAAATAACAATGCTAAAGCTGAACTTAAATATCTTTTATTTTTTTTCATATTTCTCTATTATTATTTAGTTCACTTTTCTGAATAGGTATTGTCTATTTGCATAAATACCTGTGATTGTAACACTAGTCCATCTTAGATCACCATTTGCTTCTACTGTACCTGTTCCAGAGATTGGATATGTATCGTTTCCGTACCAGTCAGTGATCGTTAAAGTATCACAAAGGTCAGAGAAATACATATCGTACTGTGTATAACCCGGTGTAAGGTTAGATTTGTAAGAACCTACTCCGATCTCAGTAACAACAAGCGGGAAAGTCCCTGAAGTATACGATGCGGTATAGTTCCCTGCTAAGTTAGAGAAACAAGAACCTACTAAAGTGATTGTTAATTTGCTGTAGTTTGATCCTACAACAGTTGCGCTAGAAGAAGAAGCTCCTGTAAGTTTAATTACAACAGTTTTATCATCATTTACAACAACATTGTTACTGTGAACAGTAATAGGAATTACAACCGATTTGCTTCCAGCAGGAATAATTGCAGTATGATTAGCAGAAGCAAAATCAAACTCATGTCCTAATGTAGCAGTACTACTAGTTGCATCAAAATCGTAAGTAACAGCGATATCGCTATCAGCTGGTAAACTTTGGTTACCACCGATTAGTTCGATAACCATATTAACAGTTTTATCTGTTCCGTCTGTTACGATTCCATTACTTTGAGAAGTTCTGGCAAATCCAACGATAGCTCTTGAATCACCAAAGTATGGTGCCTCATCGCCTAAGTCACACGATACCGACACAGCGGCAGTTGCAACAAACAATAATAATAATTTAATTTTTTTCATATTTAATAGTATTTTGAGGTTATCACCAATTATGGTAATGCCCAGAAGATTTTATTATTAAATGCATCATTTTGAGACTGACTTGGTACGTTGTTACCATTTGCAGTGTACTCAGAGTTCGGGTACATCAAACGATAAGGTTTGTGAGTTCTAGTAGCTGTTAAAGCTAAATCAGTCTGAGGGAAACCAGTTCTTGTGTACTCGATCCAAGACTCAATACCATTGATACCCATTAAAGCGATCCATTTCTGAGTCATGATTGCTTCACGTTTATCAGCAGTTGCATCCCATCCGATTTTATTAACACTATTAGCAGCAGCGATATAAGCAGCACCACCAGTAGCTCCTAACAAATCAAATGACTTTTGGATACCTGTTTCAAATAAAGCTTTTGCAGATCCAGGTAAATACCCATAATTCACCGCTTCAGCCTGTAAGAAATAACTCTCAGCAGCTGTAAAGATATAACCATTCTGTGCAGAATTTCTGATCAAACCAGGACCAAGATTTGCTAAGTTGTCCGGAGCTTCGATACCCGTTTGTCCCTGGATAACTCCAGCCCAAGATCCACCATTTTGTTTGAATAATCTAGATAAACGTCCATCTTGAACACCATATTTACTACCGTTAAGCGATTTGATCGCGTTATCCGTAGCTACAGTAGAAGTATAAGAAGCTCTTTCTGTAGTTTCGTTGATTTGGTATCCGTATGTGTTATAGAACGGGTTTTGTCTGTCGTTATTAGCATTTGAATAACCAGGGTTAACTGTAGCATCAGTTGTGATGAAATCAGCACCAGCTAATTCAGCGAACTCAGCAGTTAAGTAAGCCTGGCTAGCAGCAACACCAGATTCTCTGATCAACAATCTTAATTTGATTGTGTTTGCTAATTTTTTCCAGTTAGTCATGTTTCCTTTAAATACAGGATCTTCCAGTCCAACTGTATTTGTTCCAGCAGGAGCATTATCAATCATTTCGATTGCATCCTCTAACTGTACAACTAAGTCTCTATAAACAGTTTGTGCATTATCATAAACCGGTGTAGTGTTTAATGGATTGTGCGCCTGAGAATAAGGAATATCACCATACAAATCTACTAAATACTGGAAGTAGAACGTTTTCATGATTTTTGCGATAGCCTTGTGGTTATCGTAATTATCAGCAGGGAAATTCTGGATGTTTGTTAAACCTAAAGTCGTTAAGAACATATTCTCCCAAATTCTTGAATAGAATGAGTTATCGATATTTAAGTCAAACTCTACAGTATAAATACCCGTTACCGAGTTAACATTTCCACCCCAGCTGTTCATAAATAAGTTTCCTAATGCATTTGGCATTGTAGAAAATGTGCGGTAAGGCTGAGTGATCGCTCCACTTAAAGCTAAGTTCGGCGTTACAGTTTCATAAGTAGGGTTGTTAGGCGACTCATTGATATCTAAGTAATCGTCACAAGAGGACAACCCTAATGCTGCTACTAATGAAAATAAATGTATTTTGTACTTTTTCATACTTCTTTTAATTAAAACGTTAAGTTAAGACTGAAACCAACAGTTCTAGTGTTTGGATACTGGTTAGTTCCACTTGCTCCACTATTACTAGTACCAGAAGCTAAACCTACAGCATTACCATTGTTAATTGATGATTCAGGATCGTCATATCCTCTGTTTTCTCTAGCTAATACTGTAAATGGATTTCTCGCATTCACACCAACTCTTAAGCTAGTTAAACCTGTTCTTTCTAACATTTTAGCTGGAATTGCATAGCTTAAAGATAACTCACGTACTCTGAAAGCAGTAGCATCTAAAATGTAGTTCTCATCGATGTTTGAATAAATGTTTGCATAATACTGTTGTACTCCGATTGAAGAACCACCACCTGTAACTACAGAGTTGTTCGCAACATAAGTTCCAGTGTTAGCATCTAAGTAAGAAGAGTTAGGAATAATGAATCCACCTCTTCCGTTTTCAGCTGAATCAACTAAATAACCGAAGTTAGTTAATGTATTTTTAGTACCTGAATAGTACTGGTGTCCAGTTCTGTAATCCATTACAGCTGCTAAACGTAATCCTCTGAAATCAATAGAGGTATTTAAACCTAAGATGTAATCTGGAGTAGTTTTACCTAACTTCATTAACTCAGTAGATTTAAGTGGGTTACCAGTGTTTGGATCAACGATGATACGTCCTTCTCCATCTCTTTGGTATCCGAAACCTTTGATGATTGGATATTCTTCACCTTCTTCAGCGAAGATACCGTAAGTTCCATAAGGAGAGTAGATTGCTACTGAGTTTGTATTGTCAGCAACTTTTTCTACTGTAGTTTTCGTTTTAGAGAAGCTGAATTTAGCATCCCATGTGAAATCTTTAGTTTTGATAGGTGTAATACCTAAGTCAATCTCGATACCTTTAGTTTTAGTAGCACCAATGTTTGTTGTATAGTTAGGGTTACCAGAAGCGTAAGAAGCACTTGTTGTTGTGATCAAATCAGTATTATCACTTAAATAACCTGCTACATCTAAAGTAATTCTATCTTTTAAGAAACCTAAGTTTAAACTCGCCTCTTTAGTAACGTAGAACTCTGGCTTGATATAAGGATTCGTTCTTGAGTTGTAAAGAAGTGTTGGCTGTTGGTTTGGTACATAAGAGTTAATTCCATTGAATGGATAACCTGTACTTCTAACATATAAGTTATTGATATCATAAGCAGCAACACCATTCGCACTACCAACTTTTACAATACTCGCTGTAATTTTAGCATAAGAAAGAATGTTGTTATCTTTTAATGATTCAAACGCTTTTGTAGGAATGAAAGATAAACCAGCAGATGGATAGAAGAAATTGTTGTTAGATTTATCTAAGAAAGATACCCACTCATTTCTTCCTGTTAAGTTCAAGAATAAATAATCTTTATAACCTAAGTCAACGTTTCCAAAGAATGCAAATCTTCTTGATCTAGCGAATGAGTTTGTAGCATTCGGTACGCTTGATACGTTAGCGATATTGTATAATCCAGGGATTGCTAACTGAGATCCTGATGCTCCAGTTGAAGTAGCATAAACATCTTGTACGTTGTTACCAATGTTAACTTTTAAGTTAAAATCTTTTGTTAAATCATAATCAAAGTTGATCAATAAATCAGCATACAATCTTCTTGTAGAACCGTTTGATGTAGACAATGAAGAAATAACTGACTGGTTACCATTTCCGTAACGGTATGGATCAACATAATCATTTGTATAACCTAACGTTTTAGTACTAGAAAGGTTAACACCTGCAGTGTATGAAATATTGATGTTTTTGTTTACTTCAAAACCAATTTTTCCAATTCCGTTGAAAACGTCTGCATTCGATTGATTTCTTACGTTATCACGCACCCAGTAAGGGTTTCTCATATAGTAGCTATATCCATGTAAGTTACCTCCGTTTTCAAACATTTCGATTGGAACGTTTGTTGGCGTTTGTAATAAATCATAGTATAAACTTGAACTTGTAGTTCTAGACTCTTGTGTAGTATATTGAGCATTCCCCTCAACATTCCATCTTCCGATTTTTTTACCAGCTTTGAATTGGAAGTTTGTTCTATCCAAAACGTCATCCTGAACGATAAACTCGTTTCTTAATTTGTTAGCTGTAAAGAAAAGGTATCCATCCTCGTTTCCTGAAGATAATGAAACACCATTTTGTGTTAACACTCCAGTTTTGAAGAATTTCTTGATATTATCACTTCCTAAAGAACGGTAAGGCAACATTAAGAAGCTTCCGTCTGCCTGTGGCAAACCTGTAGGCTGGATAGAACCATCAAATTCTGGTCCCCAAGTACCATTCTCATAAGAATAGTGTTGTCCATCCCATCCTTGTCCGTATCTTGTTTGTCTTTCCGGAAGGTAAGCAACTGTAGAGAAGTCAATTGATGAGTTCACAGAGATTGTCATTTTCTGACCTTGAGTTGATCCTTTTTTAGTTGTAACGATTAACACCCCGTTAACACCATCAGATCCATACAACGCAGCTCCTTGAGAACCTTTAATTGTATTAACTGACTCAATAGCCTCAGTTGGCAACTGCTGTAATGCAGTAGCAGTAGAGATAACTCCATCAATTACAACCAACGCCTGGTTGTTTTGTGTAATTGACTTAGGAGCACGGATAACGATTCTTGAAGTTGCATCAACAGCAGAGTTTGTCTGGTTAATCTGTAAACCAGATACTTTACCTGTTAATGACTGAATCGCATTCGGAGAAGCTGCCTGTGTTAACTCTTTCGATTTAACAACCTGGTTAGCTGAAGTGATTGCATCCTGTCTCTTTTTGATACCTAAAGCTCCAACAACAACTTCGTTTAATTGTTTTGCCTGCGATTGCAAAGCAACATTAACCTTGTTTGAAGCTCCAACCGTTACAGAAGAAGTCTCCATTCCAACAAATGTATACACTAACACTTGTCCTTGTTTGGCTTTGATGGAATAATTACCATCCATATCAGTTTGTGTGCCTTGTGTTGTTCCTTTAATAACAACACTAACACCAGGTAACGGTAAACCTCCCTCGGTCACTGTACCTGTAACAGTTTTCTCCTGTTGTGCGAACGAAAACTGCATCGAAAACGCTAGTAAAAGCGTAAAAATCCATTTAAACTTCGATCTCATATTAAATTTATTTGAGTTAGTTATTCCGCAAACTTCTTAATAATTTCTTAAATAAACAAATATAATATAGGAATTATAGCATTTTATTTGTGTTAAAAAAAGCCATTTGAAAATACACTATATCAAATAAAGTCC
>NZ_JASLCE010000011.1 GCF_030146175.1 Flavobacterium sp.
GAATAATACGCTTTACACTTGGTAATATTGGCGAAAATAAGTACGCCTTCGGTATTCAATCCTTCCAGAGTCATTTTTTAGTTTTGTTTTTATTAAAAAAATCATTTTTGCTTGAACCTCATCGGGTATATTATACGATTTATTCGTTCGTATAAAACTCACAGACAATGCGGTCATCAAACCAAACACCTGTAATTCCGGCTACTTCTATGGCTGTTTTGAGTTGTTCGGAAACCAGAATATTGATATCGTAGGGAGCACAAAATAAATCCGGAGCTTCCTTTAGACATAATTTTCTGGGGCGTAAAAACGGATCCCTTTGCTCTTCATTTTCTACAGTAACCATTTGACTTGTCTTTAAATCTTCAAATACCGATTGCTTAAAATCGACGAGATCTGTTTTATGAATCAAATTCAGATAATGAAACTGAAATACTTCCGGTTCTTCTCTTTTTTTAAAATTTTTATCGAACGGAGCAAGTAACTTACAATCGTAGAACCGACAATCATTTAAGGTAAAATTCTCTACAAGCGTTTTAAATTTTTCATTTACGAACATACCGATATGTCCGCCAATACCCGGCATTTCTGCACTGAGTACATCTGTCCGTTTCGCTATGTTTTTTAATGTAAAATTATCAAGGTTAGGTGCCTCATCCGGAAATTTCCGGAAATCCAATACTTTATCATAATTATTCGCGACTTTCCAATAACGTCTCGGCGGTTCCAATTGTGGCCAACAGCCCACTTTTTCCCTTTCCGTAGCCTCATGAAGGCTGTAATAAACTAATTTTTTCATGGCTTAAACGATTATTTTTCGTTTTATCTTTCCTCTAAAAGTTTAAAATAACGGTTATAGTCTTTATCGGGAAAAGCTTTTTGTAAGGCTTCCAATGCTCTCTGAAGGTTTTGATAAATACCATCTGCTTTTAAATCGTTTGCGGATACTTCGGTAAAAAGATACTGCCAATCGGCTATACCTAAGAGATCCAAAACCGCTTCGTAATAGCCGTTCAATGTCAGATTGGTTTTATACGCCAACGCTCTATTGATATAATAAATGGTTGGTTCATTTGGGGGTGCGACACCCTTTTGAATACTGTAAACGGCCAATTTACCATCGCCTATTTCCGGACGCGTATCGAATATACGAAATGTCTTCCACAGTGCTATTTCTTCGGGTGTTTGCCCTTTAAACCAAAGTTTTTCATCATAATCCAATAGCGATAAACCGGAATACAGATTTTCCATATGAAATTCTAACTGAGAAGCAAAATCAGCTACTTCAAACCACGCATGAAAATGAATCTTGTCAATATTTAAAACATCCACAAAACACTCCGATACGTGTTCGTAACCCAGTTTGGTAAACTTCTTAATCCTAAAGGCAACCGTCTCCTCATCAGGAATAAAGATTTTAGCGTTTATATTTACATCTTCTAAATAATCGGATTTTGTTGTTGTTTCTAAATTTTGAAACTGTTCAGTTATTTTAAATGCCATGTTTTTATTTGTAGTTTAGATTGTAAAGAAGATTTTATTTCTTCCTGGTAGCGCTCTATTTTTTTTACTTCTCGTAATATTGATATTCCGTAAACAATACGTTTTCAAATTGTTGTTTGTCAAGACCGTTGTAACTATAAACGACAGTAGGATTTCCATATTGGTCATATTTTTGCACTACCTGTATTTGATACGTAATCGTCTTTTCTCCGTCTTTGTAATCGGTTATCGTTTCCTTAATTTCCCGTAATTTATTTTCCTTATAAATCCGTTCAAATTCCTGTGTTACCTGAATTTCATTTCCATTTTTAAATACGATTTTGCTTAGTCTGTAGTCTTTATCTAAAGTAATAAGGGTTAAATAAGGACTTTTATCTGTAGCGGCAATAGTATAATGGTAATCATCCGACCAATCGTATTTATAATTCAATTCCGTTGTTGCTTCATCATTAAAATGCACTATATCTTTGAAAGTAATGGCTCTCCCTTTACCGGAATAAATGCTCATCGACTCTGATTTGCCCAATTCCCCCATATCCCATTGATCATGTATTTTCAGTGCATTACCCTGAATATCAAATTGTTTTATCATTTTTCCGTAGTATTTCGTTTTATCTGTCGGAATGTTTCCATTTTCTACTTTACAGACATACGTAGTTGCCTCTTTTACAGAGCCTTCGAGTCCGAATTCAAATTTCTGAACGTAGTCGGTTTTAGGACTTTTCGTACTTTGTCCGTTACAGGAAAAGAAGAGTTGCAGGAATACTAGGAGTATTATTGTTTTTTTCATACTTCAATTTAGTGTTTTTGGCGGTTAAGGTTGTCTTCAAACCCTACTATACGAAACGACTTTTTTCATGGATTAAATCTATTACTTCCTGCATTTCGGGAACGCCACCTTCCAATGTTCGTTGTGCTACCTTTAATGCGGTCCATCCATAGTTATCTTCTACAGTTACATCTGCTCCGTAATGAATAAGCAACTTTGCCAATTCGATTTTGGGTGCTGGTTTATTTACTGCAGACATGAGTAATGTATCTTTATCTTCTCTGGCTTTTTCATCGGCATAATCGGGATTGGCACCTGCTTCGAGTAGTATTTTTGCAAAAAGAACAGCCGAATCCGAATGGTTGTTTCGAACATGATACATCGCTCTTCCAACGGTGGCTCCTTTATCTAATAATGCTCGTAAAACGGTACTATCGTTTCCGAAATTAGCAACCCGTTCCAAAGCGGTTTGCGTAGAATCCTCTAATGGTTCATTTACATCCCAATCGCTGTTGATCAACGCTAATTGCTTTTTGGAATCTTCACCACCAAATAAATTCAATAAATCCTCTTCATCCTCTGTTATGGGTTCTTCATACAGTGAATCCAGAAAACCCTGTAAGTTTTTAGCGATTTCATAAATGTTTTTCTCCCAGGGTTTTTCATTTTCACTGACTTCACCTTCGTGGTACCAGAAATAGATTTTACCAAATTTCTTTTCGTTTTGTCCCATCAGAATGAGATTCCCCGATACGTCGGAAGCAATAGCAAAGTAATGACCTGGGAAGCGATTTCTTTTGGTATAGGTAGTTTGTATATAGTCCAGACCACGCAATCCTTCATGAATGCCAAAAAAGGCATGAAAACCGAACGCACCTGTCATCTTTTTAACTTTAAACGTATTTTTAGCACCGGTACTTCCTCCGTTTTGCTGTAACAAAAAGGCTTTGTACGGTTCCGGAATGGTGCTATTGTTGCGTTCCCATTGTATTATTTCTGCCAAGGTAAGCGGACTATATTCAGATGTGCTATTCATTTTAAGTATTGCTAGAGTTTTTCTTATCAATTGTCAATAAAGTGTTAACCATTTAAATAACGGTCATTTCGCAATCGAACTTCTTGAATTGTAATGCAATCGCTTTGATGTCTTCTTCACTCTCGGCACTGGTCAAAAACAACGGTTTGTAAAAAATAAACTCCCCATCTATTCTTTCGTAGCTTTCATCCATTTCCTTTTTAACGGTGTGAAAGAATCTTACTGCTTCTTCCTTGTCTATCTTTTTTATTTGCTGAATCAAATCAACCACCGCTGCTACGTCATTCCCTCTTGTTTCGAGAAACAAAGAACAGTTGCTTCTATTTCCAAGTGCGACGTTATGATCCGTCAGAAAGGCACGTGTTTCATCATTCAACGCTACATTTAACGGCGTTCCTCCGCTAAAGGTTTTGGTTTCGTAATGCGGCCCCTCTAATGTTTGGTTTAAAAAGGCTCCTTTTTCAGACAATAATTTTAAACATTCGAGATTTCCCTTCATACTGGCTTCGAAAACAGCCGACCATTTTTGGTAGTTGGGATTAAACTCAGGCGCATTTTTAACGGATTTCTGCTTTAGCAGGTGCTTTAACATTTTTGGATCTTCTGCAAACTTGGCAAGTTCCGTAGTTTCCATGTTTAAAATTTCGGTATCAAAAGTAGCTCCGGCAGCCAACAACAGGTCTATAACTTTCTTTATTTTGGGCTGATAGCCTTTTCCATACGCATTTCCATTCCAGCTGCAATAACGAACCAACATTCTGGTCAGAGGCGAGTTACCCATTTTGTTTTTGCTATTCACATTGGCACCACGACTAATTAACAGACTACAATTTTCAGGATTGGTATCGGTACCGTAAATCGGTGTATCATCAAAATTATCTTTGATTTCGATATCCATTCCCTGATCCAGCAAAAACGCAATAAACGGAATGCTGTTATCCTTTTCAACCGCTTTGTGCAGTACCGAGTTCTGGTATTGATCTCTAAAAGTAAGATCGGCTCCATGATCAATAAGCAACTGACAGATTTCTATTTTTTTATCGTTATTGGATACTTGTGCTAATTCAAGTAGGGGTACAAATCCATATTTGCAAGCTTGATTGACCGTGGTTAGCTTCTTTAAAATTTTCTTAATCGTTGTCACATTTCCGCTTTCGATTGCAGCATTTAAATCACTAATTAATGCCGATTCATCTTTTTCATTGGATTTAAAAACAACATTTTTTATAGCCTCCTGAAAAGCAGCATTACTCCAGTTTTCCTCTGCATATTGTACAATCAATGCTTCCACACTTGGATCCAGCGTATAATATTCGTCGCTCAATTCGTTGTGCAACTTTTTTAGTGTTTTATCAAAACCACTCACATAAGCATAGTCGCCATAAAAGGATGTTCTGTGTTTGTCTGTCTGGTGAATAAAATCAAGGAACTTTTGTACAATTTCCAAGCCTTTTTCACTTTTGATATTTTGCAACACTTCAATCAGATAATCGGTAGTAAACCCTTCGCCCAGATTAGAGAAAAGCTGTTCAATGCCTCCATTTTTAATTTCCCCGTCGATTCGTATTGTCAGCCAGATTGTACGTGCTATTTCATTCAGTTCTTTAAACCGATCGGAAGAAAGACCGATTTGATGGTGCATATATTCAAACAACGGATAAAGGTTTGAAATGGAATAAATAGGTATATTTTGATTGGAAATAGTGTTCATTTAATTCGTGTTTTTATTGGTTTGATGTCATTGCGTTTAAAGCCAGAAATGAAACTTTTAAAATAGAAATTCCGTTTTTAAAAAAAGATAGGAATGGCTTAACTAAAAGCGTTTGCCAGTAGTTCTAAATTCGCTTTTAATTTTACTTTTTGTATGTTTCTAATATCTTCATCCCCGCCATTAACTAAGGCTGGAACAAATGTTAAACACTCGTCTATGGCTACGGGTCCGTATTTATCAAGTGCAGGTAGCTCTATGTCTCCATACCACTCATCTTCCATATAAAGCCTACTTCCTGCGTATCCTTCTAGAAATCGATTTAATTTATTATCAACATATATGTATTCTTCTGTTTGTATGTTGTAAAAAGCAATGCACTTTTCATTATCAACCTCCCCAATTAAATAAAAATTGCCCATTGCCGTTTTTGCAAAAGGCATAATAGATTGATTTTTTAATTTTGGAAACTCTTTTAATAATG
>NZ_JASLCE010000029.1 GCF_030146175.1 Flavobacterium sp.
CGGGTATCCGAAATGGTACCGCTTAATGTCACTTTCTCCTGGGCAAATATGCCGACTGAGCAAAAAAATAGGCAAATAAAAAGTTTAAAGTTCATTTTTTTTGATAATTGTCGTTTTTTGATTGATGATTAAAAAATTACTGCAAAGATATCTTCTGCAAGAAAAATTAAGTTAAAATTTATATAAATTATTCGATTTATTATACTAGTGGCGTTTGTATAAAAAATAGTGCTAAGGAGTTGAAAATAGTCCGTTTACTCTATTTTTGTAATCATGAAAATACGCCTTGCCTACGAAAACTTCTGGTTCCGGAATGTTACCTTTTATCTGCTCCTTTTGTCCCTATTCCTGTATAATGAATACGCCGACAGAAAGCAGGATAAAACTCCGGAATACATATTCATTGAATTACTACTGATTTTAACAACCATTTATGGGGCAGTCATGTTTAGTAACGTAATTCTTGTAAGAAAATTTCTTTTGGAGAAAAAATATTTTACTTTTTTTAAATATTTTGCGCTTTTTTGGTTGTTTTATATCATCGTTCAGGTACAGGTTACGCAGAATTTTGGGGAGTATATTTCGCTTTTTAACGAAATACTCGGAACACTTTTTATGCTTTTTATCGGAACCGGGATTTATTTTATTAATTTATGGGTATTGCAAAATGTTTTCCGAACCCATAAAAAGCTCCTGAATTCCCAGGCGGAGCTCACTTTTTTAAAGCAGCAACTCAACCCGCATTTCTTGCTTAATGCGATGAATAATTTATATGGAGACGCATTGGCCGAACCTCAAACGGTGGCTGAAAAGATATTAAAGCTTTCCGGTTTGTTGCGGTATCAGATTGAAGCGACCAAAAAAGAATATGTTTGCTTAACAGAAGAAATCGATTTTGTACAAAAATATATTGGTTATCATCAATATAAGAGCCATAATCTCAAGGTCACCGAACATTCGGAAGGCGATTTTGAAGATTTTTTTATACTACCGCTTGTATTTATGACGTTAATTGAAAATGCCATCAAATTCTCGTCAGAATGCGAACAACCTTATGTCGATATCCACTGGAAATTTATGGAGGATCATCTTATTTTTACGATTGAGAATAATTGTCTGGCAGAAGGCTCATTTTTGGAAAGTACGGGACTTGGACTGGAAAATTTGAGACGAAGGTTGATTGTATCGTTTGTAAAACATAAAATTACCATTGATAAAAATGTCATTGGTGTTTTTAAACTGGAATTACAATTATGGAAATTAAATATAAATGCCTGATCGTTGATGATGAAAAACCGGCACACCGGGTTATAAAATCGCATATTGGACAGTGTCCGGAGCTATTATATGGTGGAAGTGCTTATAATGGTAAAGATGCTTTGCAAATGATTGTTAATGAGTGTTATGATATGATTTTTCTGGATATCAATATGCCGATACTCACCGGTGTTGAACTCATGGAGCGTATGCCAAAACGTCCTGTAACGATTGTTACAACGGCCTATTCGGACTATGCGTTGAAATCGTTTCAGTATGATGCGGTGGATTATCTGTTAAAACCGGTTTCGTTCCCTCTTTTTGCCAAAGCGGTAGAAAAGGCAAAGCTATTTTGTAATGCCAATAGTCAGAAAACAGAAGTTAAGGATATAATACGCCTGAAAGTAAACGGCGATATAACCGATATTGCACTGGCTGAGATTGTTTGTATTGAGAGCGTAGGGAATTATCTAAAGGTATATATCCGGAATACGATTGTTCCGATTGTGGTGTATGGCAGTCTAATCGAAATAATGGATAATCTCGATAGCCGTTTTGTACAGGTGCACCGTTCCCATATTGTTAATGGAGAACACCTTATGGTTAATCATAAGCACAATCTGAGTCTGACAGACGACCGGATTGTTCCGGTTGGGCGAAAGTACCAGATTCTGGTCGATAAACTCAATTAAATCATTCTAACAAAAAGACAGTCAGCAGGCTGTCTTTTTTGATTAGAGACCTTAGGATATTGTTTTTGTATGTGGTATTGGAATGCCCTTTTTTTTGAATTCTTCCAAATTAGAATTTTGTAAGGGTATTAATTATACTATTTAAGACATTAAAAGGACAATAAAAATCCAACCGGAGCTGTATTCTCAATTTGCACTTAAGTTTGTTTAATGTTTTACAAAAGTGTTTAACATGTTTTGCAAAAGAGGTTGTTTTACGACTTCTCAAAAACAAGAAACAAAATACTGAGTCACGATATGAAAAAGCTTTTACTTACCGTTTTACCCTTTATTTTTTCCGGTATAATGCAGGCACAGAACCGACCCAACAATTGTATTAATGCGATTGATATATGGGGAAATGATCATTTTATTTCCAATAGGGATAGTGCCGGAACAGCAGTTGATGAAATAACCGGAGATGAAAATTCAGTATGGTTAAAAATCAATGTGATTCAATCCGGCACATTGGGATTTGATATTACTCCTAAAAATCAGAAAGTAGGTCTTTCGTATAATTTTTGGGTATATGGTCCCAATAACGATTGTTCCAATCTTGGAAAGCCCATACGTTCTTGTACTCCAAAACAGAAAGAGGTGTATCCTAGTACCAATCGTATTGGAATGAATGGAAACACAACGGTGACACAAACGGATCGTGCCACCGGAAATGGATCTGTTCGATGGTTAGACGTTACAAAAGGGGAGTTCTATTATATTAGGATTGACAAGCCGACCAAAGATGCTGATTTTGATTTGCAATGGATCGGAAGTGCTGTCAATATAGATAATGCTACGGACAGTAGAAATGCTTTCGCTTTTGTTCCGCCGCCAGGTATCATAGATTTGGAGGCAACGATTAGTTCAAGTGCAACAACGATTTGTTCCGGTGATGCAGTAACCATTACGATTACCGGTACTCCTAATGCTACAGTGCTATACCATATAAATGGGGGAGCAGAACAAACCGCAATTTTGGATGCTTCGGGAACATTTTCGTTTTCGGAGAGTCTAACAACAACAACAGTGTATACTTTAACGGCCATAAAAATATATGATAGTATCGGAGTTTTGTTGGAGGAAGAAGCACTAGATGAAGCCGTAACGGTAACGGTGCGATTATTACCAACAGCTACCATATCCGGTACCGCTACAATCTGCTCCGGAGAAACAACTCCAATAACTTTTAGTGGTACACCGTCGACTACAGTTACCTATACTGTTAACGGAGGCGCTGATCAACAAGTTGTTTTGGATGCCTCCGGAACAGCAATGATTCCGGTAACACTTGCCGGAACGTATGCATTGGTTCGTGCAACGACTCCGGGTACACATGGTTGTTCGAAGGAACTGAGTGGTTCTGCAACAATAACGATAGTACCATCACCCACAGTCACAATAACTGGCACCGCCACTATTTGCATGGGTGAAACAGCTACCGTTACGCTTACAGGTACACCGGATAGTACGGTTACCTATACCTTTAATGGAGGTTCTGAGCAACAGCTAGTTTTAGATGCTTCGGGAACCGCAACACTTTCGACCACAACAGCTGGAACGTATGCTTTAGTTCGTGTAACATCAGCCGGAGCGTTGGTCTGTACACGAAACCTGACGGATTCGGCAACGATAACGGTAAAACCATTACCAACGGCCATAATAGGAGGTACTACAAGGATTTGTACGGGAGAATCGGCTAACGTTACGTTTATTGGTACGCCAGATAGTACGGTTTACTATACTATTAATGGGGGTGCTGAACAGCAGATTGTATTGAATGCTTTCGGAACAGGAACTGTTTCGGCAACAACAACCGGAATCTATACATTGGTTCGCGTAACGAGTTCGGGCACAACCGCTTGTTCTCAAGCGCTGAGTGACTCCGCAACGATCACCGTTATACCACCACCAACCGCTACAATAACCAGTACTGAAACGATCTGTTCGGGTGAGTCAGCTACAATTACATTTACAGGTACGCCGCTTGCCACGGTTACTTATACTGTTAATGGCGGTTTAAATCAACAGGTTGCACTGGATGCTTCGGGAACCGCAATTCTTTCGACCACAACAGCCGGAACTTATGCATTGGTACGTGCAATAACTTCGGGTACACCTGTCTGTACCCAAGATCTGATCGGTTCTACGACGATAACGATAGCACCATTACCAACCGCTACAATAGCAGGTACTGCAACGATTTGTTCGGGCGAAACAGCTACCGTTACCTTTACCGGTACACCGAACAGTACGGTTACCTATACTATTAACGGAGGTTCTGAACAGCAGATTATTTTGAATGCTTCGGGAACAGGAACAGTTTCGGCAACAACAGCCGGAACCTATACATTGGTTCGTGTCACAACTTCGGGTACACCTGGTTGTTCGCAGAATCTGACCGGTTCCGTAACAATAACCGTAAAGCCACTACCAACGGCTACAATAACCAGTACTGAAACGATCTGTTCGGGTGAAACAGCTACTATTACCTTTACCGGTACGCCACTTGCTACGGTTGCTTATACTGTTGATGGAGGTTCTGAGCAACAGGTTGTTTTGAATGCTTCCGGAACGGGAACTATTTCAACCACAACAGCCGGTACTTATGCATTAGTTCGTATAACAACTTCGGATACACCTGTCTGTTCCCAGAATCTGACCGGTTCTACAACAATAACGATAAAACCATTACCAACGGCTATAATAGCAGGTACAGCCACGATTTGTTCGGGCGAAACTGCTACCGTTACGTTTACCGGTACACCAAATAGTACGGTTACCTATACTATTGATGGAGGATCTAATCAGCAGATTGTTTTAGATGCTTTGGGAGCGGGAACAATTTCAACCACAACAGCCGGAACCTATACGCTGGTTCAAGTAACGGGTTCGGGATTACCGGCTTGTTCACAGAATCTAACCGGTTCCGCAACAATAACCGTAAAGCCACTACCAACAGCTACTATATCAGGTACCGCAACGATTTGTTCGGGTGAAACAGCTACTATTATCTTTACCGGTACACCACTTGCTACGGTTGCTTATACTATTGATGGAGGTTCTGAGCAACAGGTTGTTTTGGATGCTTCCGGAGCGGGAACCATTTCGACCACAACAGCCGGAACTTATGGATTGGTTCGCGTAACGAGTTCGGGAACACCAGTTTGTTCTCAAGCGGTGAGTGACTCCGTAACGATAACTGTTATACCACCACCAACCGCTACAATAACCAGTACTACTGGAGCGATCTGTTCGGGTGAACCGGCCATTATTACCTTTACGGGTACGCCGCTTGCTACGGTGATGTATTCGAAAAATGATCTGTCAACTAATGAGCTTATAACGTTAGATGCCATGGGAACGGCTACAATAACTTCCCCGGAAGTAACAGCTCCTATCACGTATAGATTAATCAATATTGTTTCGGCCGGTTTACCAGCCTGTAGTCAATCGATAACAGGCAGTCATTCAATAAGTATAATTCCAGTACCAGAGATTCCGGTACTGCCACCTTATAGGGTTTGTGGTAATGAGACAAGTGGACATGCTGTTTTTGATTTGACAATCAAAGAGAATGAAATTAAAGCCGGTAATACGGCACTATCGGTGACATTCCATGCCTCTGAGATAGATGCTGATTTAGAACAAAATGCATTACCTATGTCCTATATATCCGGCTCGACCACGATTTATGTGCGGGTAAAAAATACGACTACCGGATGCTATTCTGTTGCACCAATGAACTTAGAAACAGGGGAGGGATTGGTGTTAATTATGCCGGTAACACCAGTAGTGAGTTGTGATGGAAGTGATGGTAATGGAATCGGAAGTTTTGATTTAAATGCATTAATTCCGGGTATGGTAAATGGACAAACGAATATTGATGTCAGTTTCCACAAAACCCAGGAAAATGCTCAAAACGGATTGTTTCCGATTACGACTCGACCGTACCGTAATAGTATTCCATGGAATCAGACACTATGGGTGTTGGCAAGCAACACAGTAACCGGATGTCAAAAGGTTTATTCATTCCGATTATCCGTTGAACGGGAACCAATTCTGCCGACGGTATTGGATTTGGATGAATGTGATGCAGATTCTAACCCGTATGATAATCAGACGACATTCGATTTAACAGTAAATACAGCTGCGATCCTTGCAGCACAAACCGATTCATCTATAGCGTATCAGGTAAAGTACTATAACTCCAAAAGCAATGCGGAAGCTGATATACCGATCCTATCAGACGAAAACGTTATCGGTACCAATGGTCAGACGATCTGGGTACGCGTAAAAAGTAAAATTGCAGGATGCTATACTATTGGAAGTTTTAAGTTGATTATAAGGAAACCGTTATTGTTGATACATCCCGATGACATTATACATTGCGGTCTTACTCAGTCCAATAACGAACAACAACTCTTTGATCTAACGATTCGCGAAAACCAGATCACAGGAGGAGCAACAGGTTATACCTTTAATTATTATACCAATACAACTTTACCACCGGATGCGACTACGTTGATAAATACTCCAACGGCATTTCTAAATACAGATACACCACAAACTTTATTGGTAGAAGTGATAAGTGAAAAAGGGTGTAAGAGCTATGAAACCATAACGATCATTGTGGAACCATTAAAAAGACCGATATTAAACGCCGGTTTTGTTTGTATTGATAGTGCTACCGGTAGCACATTAAGTACACATACAATTAACAGTGGACTTGATGCGGCTACGTATACATTCCAATGGTACAAAGATGCTATAGGTGGAGTGCCGCAATCTATTGCGGGGGCTACAGGAATGACTTACGAAGTAAACCAACCGGGTGTTTATTCCGTAATAGCTACTAATACAATTTCCGGTTGTGTCTCTTTACCGGCAGAAGTGACGATTGAAAAATCGGAACCCGCCAAAGTAAGAGCTTATGCATCGAAAGCTTTTAGTGATGAACAATCGATTACGGTAGAGGCAATTGGAATCGGTGAATATGTATACCAACTGGACGACGAAAGTATCCAGTCGAATCCGGTATTTACCAATGTAAGTTCAGGATTGCATTGGATAACGGTTTATGATAACAACGGATGTTCGGTCGTAAAGATTCCCATAAGAATTATTAATTATCCGCATTATTTTACACCAAATGGTGATGGTTACCACGATTTCTGGAATATTGGTGATTTGGTGAACGATCCCAATGCAAAAATTTATATTTTCGATCGTTACGGGAAATTATTAAAACAGATTAAACCTTCAAAATCAAGCGGATGGAATGGAATGCTTAACGGTAGGCCATTACCAGCAACAGATTATTGGTTTACCGTGACCTATACTGAAGATGGAATGATTAAAGAATTTAAGTCCCATTTTTCATTAAAACGATAATTACAAAACACCTTACAGGTTTTTAAAACCTGTCAGGTGTAGCGTGGAATGGTATATAAAAATAAAGGCAACCCTAAGGTTGCCTTTGTAATTCTATAGAATAAGATAATTATGCTAATTTGGATAAAATCGCATTCAACGTTTCGCTTGGACGCATAGCGCTGTCTGTTAGCGATTGTGTTGGTTGGTAGTAACCACCGATATTTTGCGGTTTACCTTGTGCTCCGATTAATTCGGCATCGATTTTAGCTTCGTTTTCAGCAAGTTCTTTTGCGACAGGCGCGAATTTAGCCTGAAGTTCGGCATCTTTGGTTTGTGCAGCCAAAGCTTCCGCCCAGTAAAGCGCTAAATAGAAGTGCGAACCTCTATTGTCAATCTGACCTACTTTTCGTGCTGGTGATTTATCGTTCGCCAGGAATTTCTCAGTTGCCTGATCCAATGTTTCAGCCAATACTAACGCTTTATCACTGTTAAATACATTTCCTAAATGCTCTAACGATACGGCCAAAGCAAGGAATTCTCCTAAGGAATCCCAACGTAAATAACCTTCTTCCAGGAATTGCTCTACGTGTTTTGGAGCAGATCCTCCGGCACCGGTTTCAAACAATCCACCACCGTTCATTAACGGAACGATAGAAAGCATTTTTGCCGATGTACCCAATTCTAAAATAGGGAATAAGTCGGTTAGGTAGTCACGCAATACGTTTCCGGTTACGGAAATCGTGTCTAATCCGTTTTTGATTCTTTCTAAAGAGAAAAGTGTTGCTTCAACTGGAGAAAGGATTCGGATATCCAACCCGGTTGTATCGTACTCTTTTAAATAAGTATTTACTTTTTTGATCAACTCTCTGTCGTGTGCTCTGTTTTCATCCAACCAGAAAATAGCAGGAGTATGGGTTGCTTTCGCTCTGTTTACAGCCAATTTTACCCAATCCTGAATTGGAGCATCTTTAGTCTGACACATTCTGAAAATATCACCGGCTTCTACGTTTTGTTCCATTAAAACAGTTCCGTCTACCGTCACTACACGGATTACACCGCTTGCCGTAGCCTGGAACGTTTTATCATGCGAACCGTATTCCTCGGCTTTTTGTGCCATCAAACCTACGTTTGGAACACTTCCCATTGTTTTTGGATCGAATGCACCATTCTTTTTACAGAAATCGATGGTAGCCGTGTACAATCCGGAATAACATCTGTCCGGGATAAGTGCTTTAGTGTCTTGTTGTTTGCCTTCAGCATTCCACATTTGTCCGGAAGTACGGATCATAGCCGGCATCGAAGCATCTACGATCACATCGGATGGCACGTGAAGGTTGGTGATTCCTTTATCGGAATTTACCATAGCCAAAGCCGGTCCTTTTTTGTAGGTGTCTAAAATCGCAGCTTCCACTTCAGCTTGTTGCGGATGTCCGGCAATTTTAGCGTATACATCGCCTAAACCGTTACGGGTGTCGATGTTTAATTCTTTAAATAAAGCCGCATATTTTTCAAATACGTCTTTAAAGTATACTTCAACGATCGCTCCAAAGATGATAGGATCGGAAACCTTCATCATAGTCGCTTTTAAGTGTATGGATAACAATACGTTTTTCGCACGGGCATCTTCGATTTCTTTGGAAACGTATTCTTTCAATGCTTTTAAGCTCAACACCGAACTGTCGATGATTTCACCGGCTTTTAACGGCGTACTGGCTTTTAAAACAGTTGTTGTTCCGTCGTTAGCTGCAAATTCAATTTTAACATCAGTTGCATCTGTTATTGTTACCGATTTTTCACTACCGTAAAAATCACCGTGATCCATACTGGCAACATGTGTTTTGGAATCAGCAGACCAGGCACCCATAGAATGAGGGTTTGCTTTAGCGTAATTTTTTACTGCTTTTGGCGCTCTACGATCGGAGTTTCCTTCACGTAATACCGGGTTTACAGCCGATCCTAATACTTTAGCATATTTAGCTTTGATTTCTTTTTCAGCATCATTTTTTGGATCTTCCGGGTAATCCGGTAGGGCAAAACCGTGTGCCTGTAACTCTTTAATCGCCGCTTTTAATTGCGGAATCGAAGCCGAAATATTTGGTAATTTGATGATATTGGCTTCCGGTGTTGTAGCCAGTTTTCCTAATTCGGCCAAATCATCATTAATGCGTTGTCCTTCTTGTAAAAATTCAGGGAAGTTGGCTAAAATTCTTCCGGCAAGAGAGATGTCTCTTGTTTCTATTTCAATTCCGGATGGAGCCGTGAATGCCTGTACAATTGGTAAAAAGGAATGTGTCGCCAACATCGGTGCCTCATCGGTGATGGTGTAGATAATCTTTGATTTTTGTGACATCGTTTGAATTTTTTAAATCGTATCGAAATAATGTTAGTAGTGTCGGGCTTTTAAAAAGCGTAGCAAAGATACGAAAATCAATAGAAAATGCGGTTGTAATAAGTGGGTTAACAGTGGAATTAGGATTTTATTAATTTGGCGTTTAAAAAATGCTAAAATGATAATTTAGAGCGTTGAATTTTAGCGAAAAAAAAAAGTCCCGACATGGCCGGGACTTGTTCTATAAAACATCGAAATAGAATTATCTTCTTCTTTTTTCTTTGATTTTTGCTTTTTTACCAGTAAGTTCTCTGAAGTAGAAGATACGAGCTCGACGAACTTTACCTCTTTGGTTCACTTCAATTTTCTCTAATGCTGGCATGTTTACAGGGAAGATACGCTCTACACCTACGTTTCCAGACATTTTACGAATAGTGAATGTTTCAGTAAGACCAGTACCTCTTCTTTGGATTACAACTCCTTTGAAGAACTGAGTTCTTTTTTTGTCTCCCTCTTTAATTTC
>NZ_JASLCE010000150.1 GCF_030146175.1 Flavobacterium sp.
CATTATTAAAAGAGTTTCCAAAATTAAAAAATCAATCTATTATGCCTTTTGCAAAAACGGCAATGGGTAATTTTTATTTGACTGGGGAAGTTGATAATGAGAAGTGCATTGCTTTTTACAACATACAAACAGAAGAATATATATATGTTGACGATGAATTCAATCGATTCCTAGATAGATTTGCGGGAAATACGATTTATATGGAAGACGAGTGGTATGGTCATATAGAACTCCCTGCACTTGATAAATATGGCCCGGTAGCAATTGATGAATGTTTAACGTTTGTACCGGCCTTAGTTTTTAGTGGGGACGAAAATATAGAAAACATACAAAAGGTAAAATGGAAAGAAAATTTACAACTATTAGCACAAGCTTTTAGTTGATATAGTATCAAAATAGTATTGTTTTATAAATAAGCAAACTTCTATTTTTTGAAGTTTTACTTGTTAATGACTTAAAACTAAAAATCATGAATTATACATTAGAAGACATAAAAAAATTTATTTTAGAATTTACAGAATTGGAATATCAATTTGGACTAGGGCAATTTGATAGTTCAGTAACAGATGAAGAATGGGAAAATTTGGTAGTAAAACTTGAAAATTGCTATAGTAGTGAATTTGGTTATTATGAAGCTATTACTATGTACAGAGATGAATCTTTGATGACTCAGGAGATTTATGATAATAACAAAAATGATTTAAAAAAGAGAAGATTATTCTTAATTAGAAAATACGAAGATCCTAAATTTGGCAAAGGAATATATGATACGGATTCTAATGTAGTTTTTTCTTGTTTTTTAGGTTCAAATACTCAAAAGGGACTAGAAATTTATTCTAGAAATACTAGTGTTGGCATCGTTAATGGTGAGTTAAAAGTTATTTCAGAAAGAACCCTAAATCATGATAAGGGCTTGGATGAAATCGAATGGGTTTATAACAAAAGATCTAATATATATACAGAAGACATCACAATAAAAAAAGATGGTACGTTAGTAGAAACATTAAGGGTTTTTGAACCAGAGCATCCTACCTGGTTAGCAGATTACAACGAAGGATAATTTAAAAAAAGCCCCGCTCTCCGAAGTTTGTAACTTCGGAGTATAAACAAAAATTGGATATGCAAACAAAAAGTTGAGTAAAAGTTAAACTACATTTTTATAATTGTTTAGCTTTTTATTCGTTTCATCTGAAAATTTTCCTACTCTTAACAAACTAGGTTTTCCATAGTTTAATGCATGTTTTTGCTCGAATGGATCAGAAAGGTCAATAAGTAGCTTTGATTTAATAGTGTTATTGTGTTTATAATGAGGTGTTTATATTGTAGGTATTACAACAACTACCTAATGGTGACAGTAATTATGTTACCAAAACGTTACCATTTATTGAGAAAAAATATTGAAGGGCTATAAATAGGGTTATACAGGAAAGAGGTTCAATACCCTCTTTCTCTGCAACTATCTTCTAAAATTATGCAGCGATTAATTCACTAAGGGATTTCAAATCTTCCAATAATTGGTTCGAATTTTGGATCATAAGGTTCACAAAAAAGCCTGCAAAATTTTTGCAGGCTTTTTTGTTGGGTAAAACTAACGGTAAAACTAACGGTAAATTTGTAGGTCAAATCTTGTTTTTGTGAAACTGTTATTCGTTTCTTTTTAGTGTTTTATATATTGTAATTCCTTGAAAAATAGTTTTTTCAACGCAAAAAAAAAGTGTAGTTTTGGAGAAACATAAGACCTTATGAAGCTTTCTTTAGCCTATCTTTTTAGTTTGCTTATTTCAGTTTCCGGACTGGCTCAGATACAAAAAGCAAATCGTAATAATGATTCCTTTTCAAGCGTCGATTCCGTACTGACAAGCGTTTTAAAAGACCAACATATTGCAGGTTTTGCAGTGGCTGTAGTAAAAGGAAATGACGTGATTTATAGCAAAGGATTTGGTTATCGCGACGTCGAAAACAAAAAGCCGGTCACAACTAACACGCTTTTTGCTATAGGTTCCAGTAGTAAGGCTTTTACAGCTTCTTTATTGGGATTGCTTAGAAAAGAAGGCAAACTGACATTCGAAGATAAGGCGGTCGACTTGTTGCCGCAGTTGCGCTTTTATAATAACGAAATGAACAATCAGATTATTCTAAGAGATCTGATGGCGCACAGAACGGGACTTTCCCGATATGATTTATCCTGGTATTTGTTTAACACCAAAAATAGAGATAGTATTATTTCACGTGTCAGGTATATGCAACCGAGCGCAGCTGTTCGCGAAAAATGGTTCTACAATAATTTTATGTATCTGGCACAGGGTATGATTGCAGAGCGGTTTAGTGGTAAAACATGGGAAGAAAATATAAAAGAAAAACTTTTTATCCCATTGGAAATGACCCGTTCGAATACCGATATTAAAACGTTTCAGAATGATAGCGATGCCGCTTTACCCTATACGGTAGAAAAAGATAATACGATTAAAAAGATCGATTATTACAACATTAACGGAATGGGACCGGCAGGAAGTATCAACAGTAGTGTAA
This sequence comes from Flavobacterium sp., assembly GCF_030146175.1. Taxonomy (GTDB): domain Bacteria; phylum Bacteroidota; class Bacteroidia; order Flavobacteriales; family Flavobacteriaceae; genus Flavobacterium. The sequence goes on from NZ_JASLCE010000150.1 coordinate 2,530, forward strand.
ACGATATGGCTAACTGGTTAAAGGTGTGGATTAACGACGGATCTTTTAAAGGAAAAGAAATCTTGCCAAAAAACTACATCACCGAAGCGATGAGTTCTCAAATGGTTATGAGTGCCGATCTGCCGGATAAGCATAGCGACATTTTTTTAGCCAATTATGGTTTGGGTTGGATGATCGGTTCCTATAGAGGACACTACGTAGTAGAACATGGCGGTAATATTAACGGGTTTTCGGCGAATGTTGCCTTTTTCCCTTCGGATAAGTTAGGGATTGTTGTCCTGACAAATCAAAATGTATCGAAAGTTCCGATGATAGTTTGTAATTCTATTGCCGATAGAATGCTCAATTTAAAACCGGAGGACTGGAATGGTGAAGTAAAAGCAGCAGCTGCAGAAAAAGCACTTCAGGCAAAAAAGGAAACTAAAAAGATGCCCGTCCCAAATACAAAACCATCACATCCTTTAAAAGATTACGCAGGATCCTTTACGAATCCTAGCTATGGAAGCATCAAAATAGCTTTTCGGGATAAGAGTTTGTATACAAAATTAGGAGAAGAGGAAATCATACTGAAACACTTTCATTTTGATATTTTTGATCCAAGGTCAATAGATAAAAACGGAAAAGTGGATACCGAACAGAGTACGATGATGTTTAATTTTGCTACCGATGTCGACGGTAAAATTCAGACGATAGGAATTTTTATGAATGATTACGAAAAACCGGTGCTATTTGATCGGGATGTAAACAAAAAATAACTAAAATACCAGGGTATAGATTTTCAATTAAAAATTCAGATTTATACCTAAAGTTCACAAAAAAGGACAAACCATTGGTTGGTCCTTTTCTACTTTATAGACTTCTGCTTTGCGAATAATCGTTTCACACTATTATGGTGGTACTAGTTCGTTTGTATATATTCTAACGAACTTTTAGCTCAAAATAATTCCATTTATGTCTTATCGTTATGTATTCTCCTTTTATTTGAGAATATTTGATTATGGTCTAATTTATAGTGAATTATGAAAGCAATTTTTAAAATATGGATTTTTATACTCCTGATTTTATTTATAGGTTGCGAGCTGAAAGAGAAAGTTGTAAGCCATACAAAAAAAATAAAA